>JANLYC010000334.1:0-8497 GCA_031365435.1 Nocardioidaceae bacterium | reverse complement strand
CTTCGCGGTCTGGAACCGCACCAGCTCGGCCTTGAGCCGGACGATCTCGGTCTCGAGCTCCAGGATCTTGCGCGCTCCGGCCAGGTTGACGCCTGCGGCGAGGAGGTCCGACACCGCGTGCACGCGGTCCACGTCGGCCTGGCTGTAGCGCCGGGTGCCGCCGTCGGTGCGGTGCGGTGCGAGCAGACCCTTGTTCTCGTAGTCGCGCAGGGCTTGAGGTTGAACGCCGGTGAGCTCGGCCGCAACCGAGATGGCGTACAGCGGTTGGTCGGGTGACGATGCGGGCATGGACGCCTCCTCACGACAGGAAGACTCTTTTGTCGGGGTCTTGACAAGAGCGCACTGGCGTAGAAAATCTATGGTGGAAACTGTAGATCTTGACCATGCTTGAGAACAAGCCCCTCAGCTGGTCAACACTCTGAAGGGAGCAGATCGTGATGTTGATGCGAACCGACCCTTTGAGGGAGTTCGACCGTCTCGCAGAAGCCGTTCTGGGCAGTCAGGCGAGGCCCGCGGCCATGCCGATGGACGCTTACCGGCAAGGCGACGAGTTCATCGTCGCGCTTGACCTCCCCGGCGTCGAGACCGACTCGATCGACCTGACGGTGGAGCAGAACGTGCTGACGGTCCACGCCGAACGGCGACCCAGGGTGCCCGACGATGTGGAAAGAGTGGTGGGAGAGCGCCGTTACGGGACGTTCAGCCGGCAGCTCTTCCTGGGCGAGACCCTCGACACCGACCGGCTGCAGGCCGACTACGACGACGGGGTCCTCTCGATCCGGATTCCGGTCGCCGAACAGGCAAAGCCGCGCAAGATCGAGATCGGTCGCTCGGCCGGGGGGCACCAGATCGTCAGCTGAAGCTCCGCCGGACCCCCGCCGGCCGCAGGTCGGCTTGCGCAGCCGTTTTGCGGCCCGGCGGGTGTACCGGCGAGAATCGGTCGGGTGACCGACTCTCTTGACCTGCCCACCCCGCCCGCCGACGTGATCGCCGATGACCACCTGCTGTCGGCCTGGGCCGCGACCTTGGCCGGTGAGCACCTGGAGCGCCTGCGCGGTGAAGGCCTCGAGGGCAAGGAGCTGAAGGACGCCGGAGACGCCCTGGGCCACCGGATCCTCATGCAGCTCCTCAGCACCTACCGTCCTGACGACGCGATCCTCAGCGAGGAGGGCAAGGACGACAAGGCGCGGCTGCAGAACCACCGTGTCTGGATCGTCGACCCGCTGGACGGGACCCGGGAGTACTCCGAGCCGCCGCGGGACGACTGGGCCATCCACGTGGCGCTGTGGGCTGACGGTGATCTGGTCGCCGGTGCCGTCGCGCAGCCGGGTATGTCGACGACCTTCAGCACGGCTGATCCCCCTGTCATACCGGCGCGGACCACGAGCAAGCCGCGGATCGCCGTGAGCCGCACCCGACCCCCTGCCTTCGTTGCCGCGCTGGCTCAGCACATCGACGCGGAGCTGGTCCCGATGGGGTCTGCAGGCGCGAAGGTCATCTCCGTCGCCCGCGACGTGACCGACGCCTACGTGCACGCCGGGGGCCAGTACGAATGGGACTCTGCCGCCCCTGTCGTCGTGGCCCGCTCGGCGGGCCTGCACACCAGCCGCGCCGACGGGGCCCCGCTGCTCTACAACCAGGATGACGTTCTCCTACCCGACCTCCTGGTCTGCCGACCGGAGCTGGCCGAACCCGTGACGTCGTTCGTGCGTGCCTACTGGGCAGAGCACGGCCAGGACTGACTTGCCGCAGTAGACTGTCGGAGGTTCAACAGGCACGTGCCGGCCCGGCGACGGGCAGCTCGCAACCCCCGCTCCTTCGGGATCGGGGGCTGTCCTGTTGTGCCGGCGACGTACCACCCCCGGCTCCCCCCCAGCGCTCGACGACCCCTTGCAAAGAAGGCCATGTCAGAAACCGCCCTCGCGGCCACAACCGCACCACAGGCGCCGACTCCGGCTCTCCAGGCGCTGGCCTCACTCGTGGCGACCGAGCCCTCGGTCGCGGCGACGTTGGCACTCGCGAGAGATCCCGCCCACCGCACGGCGGCTCTCGACCTCACCGCGCCGGGCGCCATGCACCCGTTCCTCGCGGCCGTCCTGGCCGAGCGGGGGACGACCGACGGACCGGTACCCATCGTCCTGGTCGTCACCGCGACCGCGCGCGAGACCGACGAGATCGCGGCTGCAGCCCAGTCGCTGGTCGGGGCCGAGGCCGTTCTCACCTACCCGGCCTGGGAGACCCTTCCGCACGAGCGACTCTCACCACGTTCCGACACCGTCGGTCGTCGCCTTGCAGTGCTGCGCCGACTGGTCCACCCAGGCGAGACCGGGACGAGCGACGTTCCGGTCCGGGTCGTGGTCGCACCGGTCCGGTCAGTGCTGCAACCCCAGGTCAAGGGCCTCGCTGACCTCGAGCCGGTAGCACTGCAGGTCGGCGACGAGGTCGAGCTCGACGACGTGGTCCAGCGGCTGGCCGCGGCGGCGTACCACCGGGTGGACATGGTCGAGCGGCGTGGTGAGTTCGCAGTGCGCGGCGGCATCGTCGACGTGTTCCCGCCGACGGACGAGCACCCGGTCCGCGTCGAGTTCTGGGGCGACACGGTGGAAGAGGTTCGCTCGTTCTCGGTGGCCGACCAACGATCCTTGGACGACCAGCGGATGCTCTGGGCGCCGCCGTGTCGTGAGCTGCTGCTCACCGACGAGATCCGCGCCCGCGCACGGGTTCTGTCGGACCAGTTCCCCGAGCTGCACGAGATGCTCGACAAGATCGCCGAGGGTCACGCTGTCGAAGGCATGGAGTCACTCGCTCCCGCGCTGGTCGACGACATGGAGCTGCTGGTCGACCTGCTGCCCACCGGTTCGATGACCTTGGTCTGCGACCCGGAACGGGTACGTGCCCGCGCCCACGACCTGGTAGCGACCAGCCAGGAGTTCCTGCAGGCGTCCTGGGCTGCCGCCGCCGGCGGTGGCCAGGCGCCGATCGACCTCGGCGCCGCGGCGTACCACTCTCTCGGCGACGTCCGCACGCATGCCCTCGCCCTGGGAACATGCTGGTGGACCGTCAGTCCCTTCGGGCTCGATGCCGACGCGGGTGCGCTGACTGGTGCAGCATCCGGCGAGCGGCCGCTTCGCACCGAGCTGGGTGAGGTCGTCTCGATCGACGTCGATACCAGCGGCTCGGTCGAGACCCGCACGCTCGACATCGCGCCGGCCCAGACCTACCGGGGTGACACGGTCGCCGCGGTCAGCGACCTCGGCGCGTTCGTGAAGGAAGGTCGCCGGGTCATCCTCGTCACCGAGGGACACGGGCCGGGTCAGCGGCTCGTCGAGGTCTTCAAGGAGCACGACCTCGCTGCGCGGATCGTCGAACGGCTCGAGCCGGAGGGCTCACCGGGCGTCATCGAGGTCGTCCAGGGCACGTTGAGCCACGGGTTCCTCGCCCCAGCCATCGACCTGGTCGTGCTCACCGGTGATGACCTGTTGAGCCAGCGCACGATCGTGCGCGACGCCCAGCGGATGCCGTCGCGCCGCCGCAAGCAGATCGACCCCCTCGAGCTGCGCACCGGCGACTATGTCGTGCACGAGCAGCACGGGGTCGGTCGCTATGTCGAGATGATGCAGCGCACGGTGGCGGGCGCCACGCGCGAGTACCTCGTCATCGAGTACGCAGCGTCCAAGCGCGGTCAGCCCGCGGACCGGCTCTTCGTGCCCACCGACCAGCTCGACCAGGTCACCCGCTACGTCGGCGGGGAGCAACCCTCCCTGGACCGGCTCGGCGGTTCGGACTGGAACAGGCGCAAAGGCCGGGCCCGCAAGGCCGTCCGGCAGATCGCGGCTGAGCTGATCAAGCTGTATGCCGCTCGGCAGGCCACCAAAGGTCACGCCTTCGCCCCGGACACGCCCTGGCAGCGTGAGCTCGAGGACGCATTTCCCTATGTCGAGACGCCCGACCAGCTCGCCAGCGTCGACGAGGTCAAGCGCGACATGGAGCATCCCGTGCCGATGGATCGGCTGATCTGCGGCGATGTCGGCTACGGCAAGACCGAGATCGCCGTTCGGGCTGCGTTCAAGGCGATCCAGGACGGCAAGCAGGTCGCCGTTCTCGTGCCGACCACCCTGCTGGTGCAGCAGCATCAGCAGACCTTCGCCGAGCGGTTCGCCGGGTTCCCCGTCGTGGTCAAATCACTGTCCCGCTTCCAGTCCGACCGCGAGGCCAAGGATGTCATCGAGGGACTCAAGCAGGGCACGGTCGATCTCGTCATCGGCACCCACCGGTTGTTCAACGACGAGATCAAGCTCAAGGATCTCGGCCTGGTCATCGTCGACGAAGAGCAACGGTTCGGCGTCGAGCACAAGGAAGCCCTCAAACGGATGCGTACGGCGGTCGACGTGCTGAGCATGTCCGCGACCCCGATCCCGCGCACGCTCGAGATGGCGATCACCGGCATCCGCGAGATGTCGACGATCACGACGCCGCCGGAGGAACGGCACCCCGTCCTGACGTTCGTCGGCAACTACGACGACGGTCAGGTGACGGCGGCGATCCGTCGCGAGCTGCTGCGCGAGGGGCAGGTCTTCTACATCCACAACCGGGTGCAGAGCATCGACAAGGCCACGGCCCGGTTGCGCCGGCTGGTTCCCGAGGCGCGAATCACTCAGGCGCACGGGCAGATGAACGAGCACCAGCTCGAGCAGGTCATGCTCGACTTCTGGGAGCGGAAGTTCGACGTCCTGGTCTGTACGACCATCGTCGAGTCCGGCCTCGACGTCCCCAACGCCAACACGCTGGTGATCGAGCGCGCCGACCTGCTCGGCCTGTCCCAGCTGCACCAGCTCCGTGGCCGGGTCGGCCGTGGAGGTGAGCGTGCCTACGCCTACTTCTTCTACCCGCCCGAGAAGCCGCTCACCGAGACAGCGCACGACCGCCTGGCCACGATCGCGCAGCACTCCGACCTCGGGGCCGGGATGGCGGTCGCCATGAAGGATCTCGAGATCCGCGGTGCCGGCAACCTGCTGGGGGGTGAGCAGTCCGGCCACATCGCCGATGTCGGGTTCGATCTGTACGTCCGGCTGGTGGGCGAGGCGGTGGCGGAGTACCGCGGTGACGGGCCGGTCGACGATCCCGAGGTCAAGATCGAGCTCCCGGTCGATGCCCACCTCCCGCACGACTACGTCCCGAGCGAACGGCTGCGACTGGAGATGTACAAGCGGCTGGCCGAGGTCCGCACGGTGGAGCAGGTCGAAGAGGTGCGTGCGGAGCTGGCCGACCGGTACGGCCCACTTCCGGTGCCGGTCGACAACCTCCTCGCGGTGGCCGCGCTGCGGGTCAAGGCCCGGCAGGCGGGCCTGACCGACATCAACCTCCAGGGCAGCTACGTGCGCTTCCTGCCCGTGGAGCTGCCCGACTCGGCCCGGGTCCGGATCGACCGCCTGTACCCCAAGACCGTCGTCAAGACCACGTTGCATAGCATTCTGGTGCCGCGACCGACCACCGCCACCATCGGTGGCCAGCCGCTGCGCGATCGTGACGTACTAGATTGGGCGGGTCGTGTCATCGAGGATGCGGTGCCGTCCGCGCGGAGCACGGTCGCGCAGCCGTGAGACGACGGCCGAGCCGGGTCAGCTGTGAGACCGCACCACCGGTGCGCAACCGAAGGAGCAACACCGCCGTGACAGCACTGCCGACATTCTTGCCGACAGGCCGCCCCCCGCGTGGGCTGCGCCGGATGGCCTTGGCCGCCCTGGCCGGCGCGACGGCGGTACTCCTCAGTGCCTGCACGGCTGACATCCACCCCGGCAGCGCAGCGGTCGTCGACGGTACGTCGATCTCCGAGGGGTCGATCGACACCCTGGTCCAGGCCGGGTGTGCCTACGAGACCGAGATGGGCAAGATCGACCGGCAGACCTATCCGGTGCTGTCCATCAGCACCCTGCGCGCCAACTTCGTCAACGTGCTCATCCGCAACCAGCTGGCCCGCGATGCAGCGGCCAAGATCGGCGGCCTGCACGTGAGCCAGGACCAGGTCGCGAAGTTCGCCGCGGGCAACACCATCCCGCCCGACCTCAAGGACCCCGAGAAGTCGCAGATCACCGAGTTCTTCAAGAACAGCGCCGAGACCGACCTGCTGGTGGCCCTGATCGGTGCGCATCTCAAGGACGACACGGTGACGGACGCGTCCAACGTCCAGCAGGCCGATCTCGACGCCGGACAGAAGTACCTGGCGACGTACTCGAAGGACGCCGACGTCTCGGTCAGCCCCAGCATCGGCACCTGGAACGGCACGTCCATCGAGGCCGGCAGCGGCTCGCTCTCGGTGCTCGCGGTCACGCCGACGACGCCCCAGGTGGTTCCCGGGCAGCCGGCCCCGAACCCCGCCGAGACCTTGCCGCCGTCCCAGCAGTGCGGCTGACGCTTCTTCTCACCACCCCGCGGCTGCCGGCCGGCCAGCTCACCGGTCCGGCCTGGCGCGCGATCTTCTCCGCAGACGCCGTCCTCACCGCTGACGTCGCCACGGGACTCGCTCAGGCGGTCGCTGCCGCCGGCTGTGAGGTCGAGGTGCTTGCGGACCCGACGGCGACCAGGCTGTTGTCCAGGGCGGCGATCGCGGACCTCGTGTGGCTGGCCGCCGACGACGGTGACGAGCGGCTGACCGCCGAGCTGGCTGCGGACGTCGTACGCCGCTCTGAGTCCGGCGAAGCCGGCGCCGAGGTCGAGGTCCTGCTGGGGTCGTTCGACCCACCCGGCGCGCGCCTGCTCGACCTGGTGGCTGTGATGGACCGGCTGCGCCGCGAGTGCCCGTGGGACCAGGAACAGACGCACGAATCGCTCGTCCGGTATCTCGTGGAGGAGTCCTACGAGACGATCGAGGCGATCGAGACCGGCGATCGGGACCACCTCCGCGAAGAGCTCGGAGACCTGCTGCTGCAGGTGATGTTCCATGCGCGCATCGCGACCGAGGATCCCGACGACCCCTTCGACATCGACGACGTGACCGAGCAGATCGTCGACAAGCTGATCCGCCGGCACCCGCACGTGTTCGCTGATGTCGAGGTCGAGACTGCCCAGGACGTGAACGAGAACTGGGAGACGATCAAGGCTGCGGAGAAGGCACGGAGCTCGGTCATGGACGGCATCCCGCCCGGTCTGCCGGCGCTGTCGCTGGCCGACAAGGTCATCGGGCGCATGGTGTCGTCGGCGCAAGGCGTGTCCGTACCTACGCCTGCCGAGACGGCGTACACACCCGAGACGCTGGGAGAGGTGCTGTTCGCCCTGGTCGCGGCAGCCCGTTCGGCGGGCATCGACGCCGAGCAGGCGCTGCGTCGGCGTGTCCGCGTCGAGATCGACGCGATCCGGCTGGCCGAGGCGCGACCGGACCAAGGGCGTGCCCTGCCCGACGAGGCTGTGGACGGCGGATAGGCTGAACAGGCCCCAACCAGGGGGACAACCGGACGTCAGCAGGCAGGAGTTCCCTCGTGGCTCACATCGAGGCCGTCGGCGCGCGCGAGATCTTGGATTCGCGCGGCAATCCCACGATCGAGGTCGAGGTTGCCCTTGACGATCACACCGTGGCTCGTGCCGCCGTCCCGTCCGGAGCATCGACGGGCCAGTTCGAAGCGGTTGAGCTTCGCGATGGCGGCGACTGGTACGGCGGCAAGGGCGTCGGCAAGGCCGTCGCCGCCGTCAACGAGGAGATCAACGACGCCCTGGTCGGGTTCCCCGCGGACGAGCAGCGGCTCATCGACCAGGTGCTGATCGACCTCGACACCACCCCGAACAAGGCCCGGCTCGGAGCCAACGCGATTCTGGGGGTCTCGCTGGCGGTGGCCCGGGCTTCGGCCGAGTCGGCCGGGCTGCCTCTGTTCCGCTACGTCGGCGGTCCCAACGCACACCTGCTGCCCGTACCGATGATGAACATCCTCAACGGCGGCGCCCATGCCGACAGCAACGTCGACGTCCAGGAGTTCATGATCGCGCCGATCGGGGCCGCGTCCTACACCGAAGCCCTCCAACAGGGGGTGTCGGTGTATCACGCGCTGAAGGGGGTCCTGAAGGAGGGTGGCTTCGCCACCGGCCTCGGTGACGAGGGTGGCTTCGCGCCGAGTCTCGGCAGCAACCGTGAGGCTCTGGACCTCATCGCCAAAGCGGTCGAGAAGGCGGGTCTGACCCTCGGTCGTGACATCGCGTTGGCGCTCGATGTCGCCGCCACCGAGTTCTACGACGAGTCGTCTGGTCGCTACACCTTCGAGGGGGCGGCCAAGACGTCCGACGAGATGGCGGCGTACTACAGCGACCTCGTCGACGCGTACCCGATCGTCTCGATCGAGGACCCGATGAGCGAGGAGGACTGGCCGGGCTGGCAGGGCATGACCAGCGCCGTCGGACACAAGATCCAGGTCGTGGGCGATGACCTGTTCGTGACCAACGTCGAACGACTCCAGCGCGGCATCGACGAACGGTCGGCGAACGCCCTTCTCGTGAAGGTCAACCAGATCGGCAG
>JANLYC010000330.1:0-8142 GCA_031365435.1 Nocardioidaceae bacterium | reverse complement strand
TGCGCCACGGCCGCCGCTGCCCGCTGTTCCGCGTCCTCGAGCAGGCGACGTGCCTGCACCTCGGCGTCAGCCCGCTGCTTGTCGACCTCGCCGCGAGCCTGCTCGATCTGGGCTTCCATCGTCGCCAGCTGCTCGTGGGAGGAGGTCAGCTGCTGGGTGAACTCGTTCTCGGCCGATTCGCGGCGCTGCGCGAGCGTCATCTCGAAGTCGGCTGCGGCAGCGGCGGCTTTGGCACGCTGCGTCTCGTAGACGGCTTCGGCCTCCTGCCGACGTGCCGACGCGTCACGGTCCGCCCCGTCGAGGAGCTCCTCAGCCTGGCGCCGCGCGGCCTTGAGAACGGTTTCGGCCTCGGCGTCGGCCGTGCCCCGACGGTGCTCGGCGTACTTGTCGGCATCGGTGCGGATCCGCTCAGCAGCCTGGTGGGCCGCATGCTGAAACGCGTCGGCCTCGTCCTTCGCGCTCGAGCGCAGCTCGGTCGCTTCTTCGTCGGCCAGGGACAGCATCTGCCCGATCCGGCTGCCCAGCTCGTCGTACGACGGCTTGTCAGCACCCTGGGCATGCTCCACCTGCTTCAGGAGCTCCTGGTTGGTCTGCTCGACCTGGTGCAGCCGGTCGGTCAGCTCCTGGATGTGGGCCCGCGCGACCTGCTCCGCCCGCGCGAACTCCTCGAGCCGACGGTCGACCTCAGAGGGTTCGTAGCCACGCAGGACCTGCCGGAACTGCTCGTTACCTGCGTTCATCCGTGTCACCCATCCTCGACCGATCGAAGCGGTCCTCTTGTGGCGCACCCTCGTCGGCTGACGAGCCAGGCTCGGACTCGACATGCTCACTTCGGGTGCGTTGACGAACATTAGCGTTCAGGGTTCCCAGACCCGCCGTCGGTACGGCGAGTGCGGCGATCACCCCGGACACCTCGCCGAGCTCGTGCACGATGTCGTCGCGACGCTGGGTCAACGATGTCACCTCGGAGCGAGCGTCGTCGAGCATGGCCCGAGCCCGCTCGCGCATCCGGTCGGCCTCCTGAGCAGCCTCCTCGGCGAGTCGGCGCGCCTGTTCACGGCTGTGCGCCAACAGCTCCTGGGTCTCGCGCTGCGCACGGACCACCTCGGTGGCCACCTGCTCACGCAACAGCCGGGCGCCGGCTTCAGCCTCGGCGATCCGGGCCTCGGCCCGCACGTCAGCGTCGTCGCTGACCTTCTGCGCGGCCGCCCTGATCTCGAGCGCATGCTGGCCGGCCTCGGCACGCAGCCGCTCCGCGTCGGACTCGGCCTGCGACATCGTGCCGAGGGCGCGCACGTGCAGCTCGTCGTTGTCGCGGCGAGCCTCCTCGGCCTGCGCAGCCAACCGCTGGGCGAGAGCGTGGACGACCGCCTGGGCGCGGCGGTGGATGCCGGCGAGGTGGCGGGCCGCCCGGCCGTGACCGGCAGCCACGATGTGCGTGGCCTCCTGCTCGGCGGTCGCCAACAACGCGTCGACCGTGCGCTTCGTCCACTCCATCTGCTCGGCAGCCGTGGCGAGCTCACGCTCGACGTCGGCGCGGGTCTCGGCCAGCAGCCGTTCGACCTCGGCCGTGGCGAAGGCCTGTCGACCTTCCTCCTCCTCGACCAGCTTCGCGGCCTGCGCACGGGCATCAGCGATGATCGAGGTGGCCTCTGCGTTCGCGGTCTCGCGCACCTGCGCAGCCTCGGCGATCGCCGCGTCGACATGGGCACGCCCGGCACGGTCAGCCTCGGCGAAACGCGTCCGCTCCATCTCGTCGAGCCGGGCGTTGGCCTCGGCCTGCTCGCGGCGGGACGCCATCACCGCCTCATCGACCTCGGCCCTGGCCTCGGCACGGAAGAGCGTGGCTTCCTCGCGGGTCTGGTCGGCCTCGGCCGTGGCGGTGGCGAGCAGCTGAGCCGCCTGTTCGCGCACGCCCGCCAGGATGTGCTCGCGCTCCTCGCCGGCTGCCTTGATGAGCATGGCGGCCTGTTCGCCCGCGTCTCGGACCAGTCTCCCGGCCTCGGAGGCAGCGTCGAGACGGCTTGCCTCGGCTTCCTCTTTGAGCCGCGTCGCCTCGGCGTGCATGGCCATGGCCTCGGCTCGGAGCTGCTTGGCCTCGGCCTCGAGACGGCGGGCTTCCTCGGTGGCCTCTCGGCTCTCGCGCTCAGCCTGTTCGGAGAGCTGCTCGGCCACTTCTTGCGCGCGTTGTAACACGAGGGCTGCCTGTGGAGCCTGGTCAGCCAGGGCGCCTCCCCCAGTCGCAAGCCGGTCCCCAACCTCCATGCCCGTATCATGTCAGACGTCGCCCGCAGATTGGCTCCATCCGCCCGCCTGCTGGGCGCTTTCTTTGCCCCTTGCTCGTCGGGGTCCGCGGCAGGCCAGCGAGGAAACCAGGTGGAGTCGGCGGCCACCTGTCCTGGACAATGAGGCGGCATGGAAACCACCCGTTCCAGCGTCCCCCGACCCGACTGGGAAAACGACCAGGTCAGGCTGCCCTCTGGCGTCACCGTGCCGGTCCGGGCAACGGCGCGACGCCGTCAGTGGGACACGATCCCCGACGTCGTACGACACGGCATCGAGGAGCAGGCGGGTGCCGGGGTCGTGTCCGTCCAGACCACCGGTACCGGGTTCACGCCCGGCTTCGCGTCGCGCCTCGACCTGGCCGACGGACGGAGCATCTTCGTCAAGGCCGCGTCGACCGAGGACGATCGCCGGCACGGCTGGGCGCTGAGCTCGGCATACCGGGTCGAAGCACGCAATCTGCGGCTGCTTCCTCGCGGAGCGGGGGCCATCCCGCTGCTGTGGACGTGGGAGGTGCGCCACGCGGACGAGGACTGGGTCGTGCTCGGTTTTCCGTATGTCGAGGGTCGCCCGCCGCGGCGACCCTGGCTCGTCGACGAGCTGCGGCTGGTGACGGACCGGCTGGCCGAGACCGCGCCGGCGCTCGCATCAGCACCCCTGGGGCTGGACCTCGAGCCGTTCGCCGCCGCCTTCGGGCAGTTCAGCGGCTGGATCGATCGGGTCCGCGAACGCGACGGCGAGAGTGCCTGGCTCGACACGGTGAGCGCGCTCGCCGTCGAGTCCCCCGAGCGCTGCTGCGGCACGGCCGTCGTGCACCTCGACCTGCGTGACGACAACCTGCTGCTCGCCGATGACGGGCAGGTCTGGATCTGTGACTGGAACTGGCCGATGCTCGCCGCTCCCTGGCTCGACCTGGTGACGGTGCTCATCGCGGCCTCCGGAGATGGTCTCGACACCGACCGCATCGTCGCCGAGCATCCGCTGACCCGCGCTGTCGATCCGCGATCGGTGGACTCCTGGCTGGCCAACCTCTGGCTCTACTTCACCACCCGCATGGAGGACGAGGTCCCCGTCTCCTCGCCGCACCTGCGGGACCACCAGGCGTGGTACGCCGAGGCAACCCACGGCTGGCTCGCCCTTCGCACCGGCGTTCCGGGAGGCTCGCATGCCTGACGACGTCGCGAAGCGGTTGACGGGGACCCGGGCGCCGTACGCCACCATGCCGGCCCGCGTACGCACCTGGATCGACGAACAGCTCGGCTCCCCCGTCGTCTCGGTGATCCCCCGGACAGGCGGCATGAGTCCGGCGGTCGCGAGCACGCTGGTCACAGCCTCCGGGACCCGTGCCTTCGTCAAGGCGGTGAGCTCCGACATCAACCCCGACACTCCGAGCCATTTCCGCCACGAGATCGAGGTCCTTCAGACGATCGGTCCAGCGGCGTACCGGGCCGACCTGCTGGCGTCCTACGACGACGGACACTGGGTCGCGATCCTGCTCGAAGACGTCGACGGCGACCACCCCGACTGGGATGACGCGACCGCCGTCGATGCTGTGTTCGCTGTGGTGATGGAGCAGGTGGCGGAGCTGACCCCGATCCCCCCGACGATCCGGACCGACTCCGTCGCCGACATCATGACCAAGCACCAGGCCCTGATATTGGCCGATCCGCCGGCCGAGCTGTTCGCGGTGCTGCCGGCGTGGACCCGGACCTCGTATGCCGAGCTGATGTCGTTCGTCACCGGTGGTGGACCCGTCGACGGTGACACCTTGTGCCACTGGGACGTCCGGCACGACAACCTGCTCGTCAGGGAACGTGACGAGCAGGTCGTGATGCTCGACTGGGGAGTCTCGCGACGCGGTCCCTGGTGGGCCGACGTGTTCGTGATGGGGGTCGAGTGGGCGGAGCTCGACCTGTTCGACCAGCTGCTCAGCCGTGCCGACCTTTCGGACGACGAGCAGCGGGACGCAACGCGACTCCTCGCATCTTTCGGGTGTTACCTGCTGATGTCGAGCGCGCTCCCGGCGCCACCGGGACTCCCGCAGCTGCCGGCGTTCCGGGCCGACGTGGGCGCGCGCTGCCTCGCGGGCACGCGCCGACGGCTCCCCCTCTGACCGGACACCTCCTATCCCCCGTTTCGACGTTCGAATCGGGGGCAAACGGGTGACTGGGGGTGTCTGGTGGGTGAGTCGGAGGCCGGGCACCACGGATCGCGACCCAGGGCTGCGACCAGCCGATCCCCCGATGCGGCCCACGGCGGCACGGCCACGACCGGGCCGAAGCGGGTGCCGCGGTCGACCTCGGAGACCAGCTGCGGCACCAGCGGGAGCACCGCGTCCGCGAGCGCTGCAGGGATCGGCAGCTCGCTGCCGCAGGCCCGCGCCACGTCCCACCCATGCACGGTGATCTCGAGCGCACCCGCCGTGACGAGGGTCTGGGCGGCGAGGGGACTTCCGGCGATTGACACCAGCTCGGCGCCGTCGTTCGCCGCCCAGGCACCGAGGAGGGCGCATGCCCGCCTCTTCACGCCCAGCACCGGATTCGCGGCGGCGTCCGGTTCGGTCCTCGTCAGCGTGACGTGGCCAACGTCGGCAGCCGACTGCAGCGCGCACAACGAGTCGTCCAGGTGGGTCAGCAGCTCACCGAGGTCCCACCGGCTGCACGGCGTGGCCGACCGCAGCCTCGCCGGGGTCACCCGCTGCAGGCACAGTCGGGTCCAGGCAACCGCGCGATCGAGCAGCTCCAACGCTTCGTCCAGGGGCGGCACTGCCTGCACCGCCGACGAGCTGCCGGACATGACCGTCGGTCAGGCGGTGTCAGCCGGCAGGTACGACGGCAGGCCGAACCGCTCGAAGAGACCGACGTCGAAGAAGGCTGCGACGTGCTCGACGCCGGTGCGACCGATGGTGAGCACCTGCAGGTGGAAGGGCTCGAACACGCCCGACGGCGTACGCATGTAGAGCCCGAAGGCCGGTTGGCCGTTGGCGCGCGTCGGCACCAACCGCATGTCGTGCATCTGGCCCGGGCACTGGCGCTCGATGAGCGCGCTGATCGCTGCCCGGCCCTGGTACCAGCCGGTGAAGGGGGGCATCTCCCACACGGCGTCCTCGCTGAACATCGACGCAATCGCCTCGATGTCCTTCTCCCAGAAAGCCTCCACCCAGCGGTCGAGCATCGCCCGCAGCTCGGGCGACTCGGGTTCGACGATGGAGTCCGGCGTCAGGTTGGCCTTGGCCAGCTGCGCATGCGCCCGCTGCAGACTGCTGTTGACAGCTGCCGTGGAGGTCTCGAGTGCCTCGGCCACCTCGGCGGCCTTCCAACGCAGGACGTCGCGGAGTACGAGTACGGCACGCTGCCGCGGCGGCAGGTGCTGCAGCGCGGCGATGAGGGCCAGCCGGATGCTCTCCCGGGACGTCACGACCGAGGCCGGGTCGTGCGGGTCGTCGCCGAACATCACATCAGGTGCCGGCTCGAGCCACGACACCTCTCCCTGCTCGACCAGAGGTGCTTCCGGGCCACTGCTCGGCTGGCCCAACCCGGTCGGAAGCGGGCGCCGCGACTTGCCGTCGAGCGCGGTCAGGCAGGCGTTGGTCGCGATGCGGTAGAGCCAGGTGCGCAGGGACGACCGGTTCTCGAACTTGTCGTAGCTGCGCCACGCCCGCAGGTAGGTCTCCTGAACGAGGTCCTCGGCGTCGTGGACCGAGCCCATCATCCGGTAGCAGTGCGCCAACAGCTCACGCCGGTAGGGGTCGGTGAGTCGGGGGAAGTTCTCGTCCGCGACGAGTGCGGTCGTCACCGGGGCCGTTGCCGTGTCCTGGGTCATCGCAGTCACCCTAAGCCTCATTCCGCGAGGACCGAAAGGACATTTCCCGCCGGGTCGGTGAACCAGGCGATGTCGGGACCGTTCCCCCGCATGATGCCTTTCTCGTCCTGCGGGATGCCGGCATACCGCTGCATGGCCACACCCTTGGACGTCAGCGCGTCAACCGCAGCCTCGACCTCCTCGACGGGGAAGTTCAGCACCGTGAACGTCGCCGGGGTGTAGTCGTCCTTGGTGTACACGAGCACGGTGTTGTCGCCGGCGAGGTGGAGCCTCAGGAGACCGTTACCCGTGTCTTCGACGGTGATACCCAGTACCTCGTTGTAGAAGCGGTGCGCGGCCACGGCATCGTCGACGGCGAAGCTGCTGAAAGCCGGTGAAGCGGTGAACATGGGAATCCTCTTCTCCAGTCATGGGCGACCCCGAGCCGGGGTCTCGCACGTACAGACCGGCGGGCACGGCAGAACTCATCGCCTGCGGTGGTCACGAGCTGAGCAGGTCAGGTCGACGGGCTCGCCAGAGACGCGGTGAAGCGCTCACGCAGGTCGGAGACCACGGCCCAGCCGGCAGCCTCGGGGTCGGACCGTTCGGCTACCGCACGCTGTCGGGTGGCGCCGGTCCCACGCGCGAACAGCGCCTCGACGGAGGCCTCGACGAGGTCGAGGTCGCCGCTCGACTCGAGCGACTGCCGGCAGTGCTCGACCACGGTCTCGATGACGGTGCGGGCGGGTGCGAGCTCACCGGACAACGGATGCAGGAGGTCACGGGTGAGGCCGTCGCGCGAGGCGCGCCAGTGAGCGGCGCGGACCAGGTCACTGCGCCACGGAGCCTCGTCGCGGCCTGCGGCGTCGGATGCCGCGAGGGTGTCCACCAGGGCGCGCGACAGCGCAGCCAGCAGCCCGATGTCGGCGACCTCGGTCACCACGTCGAAGACCCGGACCTCGATGGTGGGGTAGGTCTCGGACGGCCGAACGTCGAGGTAGAGCATCCCGTGGTCGAGCGCGGCACCGGACGCGATGAGAGCCTGGGTGGCACGCCGGTAGCCCCCCACGTCTCCGTACGGCTCGCTCGGCCCGGCGGTCGGCCACCGTCCCCAGACCTGACTGCGCCAGGAGGCGTAGCCGGTGTCGCCGCCATACCAGTACGGCGAGTTGACGCTCAACGCGCGAAGCACCGGGAGCCACGGACGCAGGCCGTCGATCACCCGGACGGCCTCCTCGTCGTCGCCCACGTCTACATGCACGTGCATGCCACAGACCGAACCCTGCCTGCCGACCTCGCCGAACGCCTCGACGATCCGCCGGTAGCGATCCTTCGGCGTCACCTCGCGGTCCTGGCCGCCGAGCACCGGGGTGCCTACCGCGACCAGGCCGGCACCCGCAGCTCGCGCAGCCTCGGCGGCCGCGCGGCGACAGCGCCTGACGTCGGCGACCAGCTCATTGATGTCGTCGCACGGCACGGTGCCGGTTTCGAGCTGTTGCAGGAACAGCTCCTGCTCGAGCGTTTGTTGTGCCTGGGGACCTGGCTCATCGGCCTTGTCGCGGTGGGCGGTCACGGCCCGGTGCGAGACCGCCCGCAGCTGTCCCGTGTCCGGATCGACGAGCATGAGCTCCTCTTCGACACCGACCTTGCGTCCCTTGGGTCCTGAGCGGGGTGCGGCCACCGTCGCAGTCTGCCCGACTCGGCCCGCCTTCGCCGTGGCAGGCTTGGCGCATGACCTCCCGCACTGTCCGCACGTCCGTGCTCATCACCGGCTGCTCGACGGGGATCGGTCGCGCTACGGCTGCCCGGCTCGCCGCCCGGCCGGACCTCTCGGTGTACGCCACCGCACGACGGCTCGACTCGATCGCCGACCTGCGCGACCGGGGGTGTACGACACTGACCCTCGACGTGACGGACGAGGACTCGATGGCCGCCGCGGTCACCGCGGTCGAGGAGGCCGAAGGCGCCGTCGGCGCCCTGGTCAACAACGCCGGCTACAGCCAGAGCGGCGCTCTCGAGACCGTGTCGATGGACGACCTGCGGCGCCAGTTCGGGACC
>JANLYC010000327.1:0-3445 GCA_031365435.1 Nocardioidaceae bacterium | reverse complement strand
GCGGTGACCGGCGGCAACATGGAGCCGGGGAAGGGTCGCCTGGACTTCCCGTTCGAGTCGATGTCGGTCGAGCTCGGCCAGCAGGTCGAGCGTCGGATCAACGACGAGATCGAAGCTGCCCGTGAGATCCTCGTCGACTTCGTGGGTCGCGAGGTTGCCGACAGTGACGCCGCCCTCATCCGGACCTCGGCCCACCTGATTTCGCGCGAGATCGACCCGTTGCGGGTCATCGACATCGTCGGCCTCGACAAGCAGGCCGACGGCGGTACGCACGTGCTGAGCACGGCCGAAGTGGGACGGGTCGAGGTCACGGGCACGGAGTCGAAGGGCAAGGGCAACAAGCGGATCCGTATCGAGGTCCGCGACTGACCGACTTGTCAGAAGTAGAGGCGGCTATAGCCCTCCCCACTTCTGACAAGTCGGTCAGAAACCGAAGAGGGGGCGGCACGGCTCGAAGGACTCGATCGTGATCCCCTCGCCGCCACCTCCAAGCTCCCAGGCGGACCGGGTGAGCCGCAGGTGCACCATGTCGTCGACCAGGTCGTCGGGCGCTACCCGACCCTCTCGCCGGTGTCGTTCGATGCCGTTGTCGACATAGCCGATCGAGCGTGAAACCCCCAGTGACGCGGCGTTGTCATGCCAGGCGGAGGTGATGGCGTACTCCGCGGCCAGCGGCCCGAACGCCAATGCCAGCACGGCGCGACGCATCTGCTTGCCCCAACCCCGGCCGCGCGCGTGGGTGACCAGGAACGACGACGAGTCGACGGTTCGCAGCGCCTGGAAGTCTTCGCCCTCGAGACCTTGAGCGCCGATCAGCTCACCTTGGTGAAAGACCGCGAACTGCAGCGCCCAGGAGTCCGGCGTCCAGGTTCCGAGCATCCGCCAGTAGGACTGAGCGACCAGGACACCGCGCTGCTGGGCGAGGGCCATGCCGTCGAACCGGTGCTGGCTTGGGTCGAGCTCGAGGTCGAGTGGAAGCACCCGCGCGAGCCCCGGCAGGTCGGCCTCGGTGAAGTGCCGGAGCTCGAGGTCGGGGGTGGCCAGCCGGAGGTCGTACAGCGGCCAGAGCGGATGTCCCATGACCCGATCGTATGGCGAGGCTCACACCCGGGCTCGGGGATTTCCGCCGCAGGTCTTCGGAGCGATACCCTGAAGGCGCAAAGGGCTCGTGCTGCGCTTGACGGCGAAGCACGAACAGCGTCTGTGTGGTGGGAAGACGCGACGACTGTCGCCTACCCGGAGCCCTGATGTCACCGCTCGCCGCCTATCGGCACCTCTTCCACCTGACCGGACCGTCGTACGTCCTCATCGCCTTCTTCGGTCGTCTCCCGCTCGCCATGGCACAGCTCGGCACGCTGCTCTTCGTGGCCGGTTCGACCGGCAGCTACGCAGCGGGCGGCGTCTCTGCTGGAGCATTGGCGGTCGCCAACGCCGTGTCGGCTCCCGCAGCCGGAGCGCTCGCCGACCGTGTCGGACAACGTCCCGTCGTGCTCGTCCAGTCGCTCGGAGGCGCCGTCGCCCTGCTCGCCCTGGTGATGATCGCCTCCGAGGGGGCCGGCTGGCACGTCCAGGCAGCGGTCGCAGCGGTCGCGGGCCTGCTGATCCCGCAGGTCGGGCCGCTTGCTCGCGTGCGTTGGCGACCGATCACGGCGCAGCGGGAGCCCGGCCCAGCCGAGCACCGGAAGCTCGTAGACACCGCGTTCTCCTACGAGGGTGCGGCTGACGAGGCCTCGTTCGTGCTCGGCCCGGCTCTGGTCGGCGTCGCCGCGACGCTCTTCTCGCCAGCGGCCGCCCTGGTCACAGCTGCCCTCGTGCTCGGGCTCTTCGGCACCCTGTTCGCCCTGCACTCCACAGCTGAGCTGACCCGACGCGGATCCGTCCAGGCGGGCGGCACCGGACGGTTGGTCAGCGGCGCGCTGCTGCTGCTCTGCCTGGCGCAGTACGTCATCGGCACCGTCTTCGGCTCGGTCCAGACGGGCACGTCCGCGCTGGCAACGTCGCACGGCGTTCCCGGCGCGACCGGCTTGCTGCACAGCCTGTTGGGTGTCGGCAGTGTCGTGGCGGGGCTCGCCGTCGCCGTCCTGTCTCCACGGTTCACGTACGAGCGGCGGCTGCTGGTGTTCGCGGCAGGGCTCCTCGTGCTGTCGGCACCGTTGCTGCTGGTCCAAAACCTGCTGGCTCTGGCAGTCGTGCTGATGGTGCTGGGTCTCGCGGTGGCGCCGTACATGATCACCGTCTTCACGCTCGCGGAGCGGATCACACCGCTCCGGCGGACGAGTGCGGCGATGACACTGCTGGCCGGCGTCACCGGGCTCGGCTACGCCACCGGCTCCTCCGTCGCAGGTCGGCTGGCGGACTGGAACGGCTACACACCCGCCTTCGCGGTCACGGTCTGCGCAGGGGCGCTCGCCGTCGTGGTGGCGCTGGTGGCGACGCGGTCGTTGGCGGTGGCGCAGCGCCGGACCACCCCCGCGTCGGTTGCGGAGCCCGTTGTGGGTGGTTAGGTGGAGGTTGGCGGGGTACGTCCTGCCGCAGACCGCAGCCCATCGCACCTGGGAGGCAGCATGCCCCACGATTCGTCCCTCCGACGTCCGCAGCTGAGCCGGCACCGACTGGGTCGACGCGCCCGTCGAGGCGTCGCGCTCGGACTGACCGCTGTGCTGGCGGCCACGCTGCCGTCCTTCGCACCCGCCGAGCACGCCTTCGCCACGGCCACGTCGTCCACGCCCTCCCGTTCGTCCACGCACCCCGCCGGCCACACGACCTCCGTCGCGAGCCGACCCGACGATCGTCGGGCCGTGGCCCGCGGCCGCGGTGGCGCGGTGTCGTCTGTGGATCCCCAAGCCAGCCGGATCGGGCTCCGCGTCCTCCGCTCCGGCGGCAATGCCGCGGACGCGGCGGTTGCGACGGCCGCCGCCCTCGGGGTGACCGAGCCGTACAGCGCCGGCATCGGCGGCGGCGGCTACTTCCTGTACTACGACGCGCACACGCAACGCGTCTCCACCCTCGACGGGCGCGAGACGGCGCCGGCCGGAATCACCCACGATGCATTCCTCGACCCCAGCACCGGGAACCCCTACCCGTTCTTCCCCGACCTCGTGACCAGTGGCGTGTCCGTGGGTGTCCCAGGCACCCTCGCGACGTGGCAGCAGGCGCTGCACCGCTGGGGCACGAGGTCGCTGTCGCAGGTGCTCAGTCCGGCGGCGCGGCTGGCCCGTACCGGCTTCCGCGTGGACAAGACGTTCCACCTGCAGACGAAGGAGAACGCGGAGCGCTTCTACGCCTTCCCCGCGACCTCCCACCTGTACCTGCCGGGCGGCAAGCCGCGTCCGGTCGGCAGCCTGCAGCGCAACCCCGACCTGGCCCGCACCTACCGGCTCATCGCAGACCGGGGTACGCGGGTCTTCTACCGCGGGATCGTCGCCCGCGAGATCGCCAGGATGGT
>JANLYC010000295.1:0-4447 GCA_031365435.1 Nocardioidaceae bacterium | reverse complement strand
GCGGCATCGCCGGTCCGCTGTACTTCGGCAAGCTCATCAACGACGCCACGGCCAGCGGAGACATCACCGGCCTCGCTCCCGGCTACTACATCGGCGGTCTGTTGATGATCGGCGGCGGGATCGTCGCCGCGTTCCTGGGTGTGCACGCTGAGGGCAAGACGCTCGAGAGCATCGCCAAGCCGCTCACGGCCGAGGACGACGCCCCGCGCCAGGGCAGCTCGGAGACTGAACCGGCGCGCGTCTGACCACTCCGCCACATCTGACCTCGCTGAGCCCAGCATCGTCGACCCCTGCCAGCTGACAAGGAGCCAGTCATGCCGATGCCTCCCCCGAAAGCATCGACCGAAGGACCCCGCGACCGCCAGGTCTTCCACGAGATGGGCCAGATCGTCCGCGCGCTCGAGGCGCTCGGTCCGCAGGCACCGGACGCTCTCCGCGCCCACGTCGGAGCGGAGTACTGGGAGCAGGACCGCTTCGACTCCGCCCTCGCCTTTGCTGTCGCCGACGGCCTCGTCGTCCGGACTGCCGACGGAACGCTCGCAGCCATCTGACCCTCCGCGTTTGCCTTGTTCACAAGCCACCGGTTTTTTGAACAAGGAAAACGCGCCTTGGGGACGTGGTAACTGCCTCGGTCGCTTCCGGGCGCCGCCCGAAAACGGCTCGCCCCTACGATCGCCGCGCGCCTAGGGTCACGCCATGACCCTTGCGTATGACGACAGCGGCTCAACCGGGCCGACCGGATCCACCGGACCGGCCGAGTCCACCCGCGCCGTGTTGCTCCTCCATGCCGGCGTATGCGACCGCCGGATGTGGCAGACGCAGGTCGCGGCCCTGGCATCCACCTACCGGGTGATCGCGCCCGACCTGCCGGGATTCGGGGACTCCCCGCTCGAACCAGGAGAGTTCTCCACGTCTGGCCAGCTCGTCGAGCTCCTCGAGACGCTCGGCATCGAAGCCACCGCCGTCGTCGGAGCGTCGTACGGCGGACGGGTGGCGCTCGAGCTGGCGCACGTGGCTCCACAGCGCGTCACCCATCTCGTGCTGCTGTCGACGGCCCTCAACGGCGTCGACTCGACCCCCGCGGTCGACGCCTTCGGCGAGGAGGAAGAGCGACTCCTGGTCGCCGGGGACGTGGACGGCGCCGTCGAGCTCAACGTGTCGTTCTGGCTCGGGCCAGCTGCCGATGATGCTGCCCGCGCCCGGGTCCGACAGATGCAACGACGGGCCTTCGACGTCCAGGTGCCGGCCGACGAATGGCCGGACCCGCCCCACCCGGCATCCGTCGAGACTGACCTCGCGGCCATCGACGTCCCGACCTTGGTGGTCACAGGCCAGCACGATGTCGACTTGTTCCAGCAGGTCGCTCAGCGCGTCGCGGCGTCGATCAGACGCGCCGAGCTCGTAGAACTTCCCTGGGCCGGTCACCTGCCCAGTCTCGAACGACCTGACGAGACCGCCACCCTGGTCGCAAACTTCCTGAATCGTCAGGCCCTGACAGAGTGATGTGTACCTGGCATCGCGGGGCTAACCTGATCACCGAGGTTAACGATGAAGCAAGAACATGATCCGTCGGTGACCGTCACCTTGCTCGGCGGGCTGGCGGTACGACGTCATGGGGTCACCGTGCACGCGCCGTCCACCCGGGCCGTCGAGCTGCTGGTCTATCTCACGGTTCATGCCACGACGCGCCATCCGCGTCGTCATCTGGCAGCGCTGCTCTGGCCTGACTCCGACGAGCAGCAGGCGCGCACCAACCTGCGCCGCGAGCTCCACCACCTTCGTGCGCTGGTGCCGACCGTCTGCCTGGACATCACCGCTACCTCGATCGGCTGGGTGGACGACCCGTCATGCGCCGTCGACGTCCGCACCTTTCTGCTCGCGCAAGCGGCCGCGAGACGTGCGCAACAGGCCGGCGACCCGCTCGACGCGGTGCAGCACGGGCGGGCCGCTGTCGCCGCCTACACCGGTTCGCTCCTGCCGGGTTCGTATGACGACTGGGTCCTGGCGGAGCGCGAGTCGCTCAACGATGCCTGCGTCAGCCTGTGCGACGACCTCATCGATGCGCTGGGCCGCCGGGACGTCGCCACCGCCAAAGAGATCGCGCGCCGCCGGATTCAGCTCAGCCCGCTCGAAGAGACCGGCTACCAGCGACTGATGGCCCTGGAGGTGGCGTCCGGCGATCGAGCAGGGGCCCTGACGACATACCACCGGTGCGCGTCGATGCTCGAGGATCAGCTCGGCGTACCACCGTCGGTCGAAACCGATCAGCTGATGCGTTCGCTGCTCACCAGCCCCGTCGACGTCACCACGGATGCGCCCGTGGGCACTCGCGACGAGCCAGCCGTTCGTACCATCCGAGCAGACGTCGTGGGCCGGCAGGCCGACCTCGGCTGGCTGCTCCAGTCGTGGCGGCAGGCGCGCGCGGGCAGTCCGGGACTGGTCCTGCTCACCGGAGACCCTGGAGTGGGCAAGAGCACCCTGCTCCGCGAGCTGGGACGACTCGTGACAGCCGATGGTGGTCTGGTCGTCCGCACCCGCTCCTTCGGAGTCTCTGCAGCCGCGCTCGCGCCAGTCGCGGACTGGTTGAGCAGCGACGCCTTCACGGCGGCCATCGCATCGCTCCCCGGTCTGTGGAAGGACGAAGTCCGCCGCCTCGTACCGGACCGGCGGCCCGGCGAGCCCAAGGCCCAGCCGCTGCCACTGCCGCTGGAGCATGCGAGCCAACGGGCCATGGCGGACTCCTGGCGGCGTCATCGCTTCTTCGAGGCTCTCGCACACGCAGTGACCTCAGTCGACCAGCCGCTGCTCATGATCCTCGACGACTTCCATTGGGCCGACAAGGAGACCGCCAGCTGGATCGCCTTTCTGCTCCACATGGCCCGCGACTTCCCCGTGCTCGTCGTGGCGGCCGCACGCACGGATGAGTTCCGCCGCCAACCGGCGCTCAACACCGAGCTCGGCCAGCTGCGGGCGGTCGGGTTGATCCGAGAGCTCGAGGTGGCGCCGCTCGACCTGGCCGAGACTGCCGATCTGGCTGCACGGTTGTTCGGGCGTCCGCTCGACGACGCGGAAGCTCAGCTCCTCCACGCCGCCTCCGGCGGATATCCGCTCTATGTCGTGGAGGCGAGCCAAAGCTCGTTGGCAAGGGCAGGAGTCGAGGTGTCCGAGGACGACCTCGCCAACGTGCTGAAGCGTCGCCTGTCGGAGGCCAGCCCGCAGTCGCAGGACTGTGCAGCCCTTGCGGCGGCCGTCGGCCGGGACTTCCGGCTCGAGCTTCTCGTCGAGGCCAGCGACCTCGATGAGGCCAGCGTGGTGGCAGCCGTCGACGAGCTCTGGCGGCGCAGGCTGCTGCGTCAGGTCGGTCACGGCTACGACTTCGCCCATGACCTCCTCCGCGACACGGCGTACCTGTCAGTGCCACCAGCCAGACGGTGGCTCGAGCACCGCCGGCTCGCCCAGGCGCTCGAGCTGCTGCAGGACGGCGCCGGGCACCACACGTCGGCGGCGCTGGCCGAGCAGTACGACCGCGGCGGACGACCCGAGCGAGCCATTCCGTACCTGATCGACGCAGCGGCCGACGCTGCCCGGGTCTACGCCACCAACGACGCCTTGCGGTTGTTGCGGCGTTGCCTTGAGCTGACGCGAGCCCTCCCGGCCGGGCTCGACCGTGAGATGCGCGAGCTCGAGGTGCTCCAGATGATGACGGCACCGCTCACCTCCACACACGGGTACGCCGCCCCCGAGCTCGAAACCACGCTGCGACGCAGCATCGCGCTGGCACAGGCGCTCGACCGCGTCGACACCGAAGTCACGTCGACGGTCGGGCTCTGGGCCGCAACGTTCGTCCAAGGCGACATCGCTGGCGCCTACGCCCTCGCTGAGGGTGCGCAGCTGCTCGTGGGTGCCGTCCCTGAACTGGCCGGGCAGGTGCAGTTCGGGCTGGGCGGCTCCGCCCTGAGCCTGGGGCGTCCTGACGAATCCGTGCGCCATCTCGATCTCGCGTACGACTTGTCGATCGGAGCAGTGTCCCTGCTCGTCGGCACCCGGCCCGAAGTGCATGCGCGCGCCTGGTCGGCGCACGCCTGGTGGCTCCTCGGTGACGAGCAGCGTGCCCGGCACGCAAGTGAGCAGGCCCTGGCCGAGGCACGTGCGGCCGATCACGCCTACACGCTGACGGTCGCCCTCGCGTACGCCGGCGTGACGTACCAGCTGTTGGGCGACGTCGAGCACGTCGAACGCTGCGCGGCCGAGCTGGCGATGCTGTGCCATCGCCACGGCTTCGCGTACTACCGCGAATGGGGCACCGTGCTGAGCGGTTGGGTCCGCGGCGACCAGCGAGGCATCACGGAGATCCAAGCCGGGATCGCGACGCTGAGGGCCAGTCACTCACTCACCCGGTTGCCGTACTGGCTGGCCCTGCAGGCCGAGCTGCAGATCAGCGTGGGCC
>JANLYC010000145.1:0-2653 GCA_031365435.1 Nocardioidaceae bacterium | reverse complement strand
GCTCGCCGTGCCCGGCGTCCACTCGGTCGAGCCGCTCCAGCACCGGTTTGCCTATGTGGGTGCGGATCTGCAGGACCTGTATGGCGTCGACGCCGCGACGATCGGTCAGGCGACCTCGCTGCAGGACGCGTACTTCCAGGGTGCGACCGCGGCGACCGTGCTGCACCGGCTGAGCACCACCCCCAATGGCGTGCTGGTCAGTGCAGAGACCGTGCTGGACTACCAGCTCAAGCTCGGTGACCTGGTGCGCCTGCGTCTGGTCGACAGCCGGTCGGGGCAGGAAGTGACGGTGCCGTTCCACTATGTGGGGATCGTCAACGAGTTCCCCACCGCGCCGAAGGACAGCTTCTTGGTCGCCAACGCGTCATACGTCGCCGCGCAGACCGGCTCCAACGCGGTCGGTACGTTCCTCGTCAACACCGGCGGAAACAACACCAGCGCCGTCGCAACGGCAGTACGGCAGGTGGTGGGCACCTCGGCGACGGTCACCGACATCTCACAGGCGCGTGGGCTGGTGGGCTCCAGCCTGACGTCGGTGGACCTGTCGGGACTGTCCAGGATCGAGCTGGGCTTCGCGCTCGTGCTGGTGGCCGCGGCCGGCGGACTGGTCACCGGGCTCGGGCTCACCGAGCGCAGGCGCAGTATGGCGATCGTGAGCGCCCTCGGGGCTTCGCGCGCTCAGCTGCGGCGACTCAGTGTCGGGGAGCCCACCTTCGTCATCGCCGTCGGACTGGTCGTCGGAACGGTCGTCGGAGGCGCCATGTCCTACCTGCTCGTCAAGATCCTCACCGGCGTGTTCGACCCGCCGCCGGCGCATCTCGCCTGGCCGTGGGTGTACCTGACCCTCGCCGTCCTGGGCACGGTAACGGCCGTTGTCGGAGCCGCCACAGGCGTCGGCAGACACGTCGTCCGTCATGCTCGGGATCAGCTACGCGAGCTGTGACTCGTAGCATCGACTCATGCCTGCCGTCATGATCGTCGAGGACGACCCTGCGATCGGCGCCATGCTGACCAACGGCCTGGGCGCGAACGGCCACCAGGTGTCGTGGCAGCGCACGGGCGCCAGCGCGCTCGAGAGGGCGCGGACACACCCGCCCGACCTGGTGCTGCTCGACCTCGGTCTGCCTGATCTCGACGGCGTCGACGTCTGCCGGGATCTGCGCGCCGTCGCACCCCAGTCGATCATCGTGATTCTGACCGCTCGGGCTGACGAGATCGACGTGATCGTCGGCCTGGAGTCAGGGGCTGACGACTACTTGACGAAACCGTTCCGCATGACTGAGCTGTTGGCTCGCGTACGCGCGCATCTGCGTAGGGCGCCCGCCGTCGACCCGCCGGTCGCGCCCATGGTCGTGGGTGACCTTCGCGTGGATGCCGCCAGTCGGCAGTGCTTCGTGCGGGATCGCGAAGTGGTCCTCCGACCGAAGGAGTTCGACCTGCTGGCCCGGCTGATCGAGACGCCAGGGAGCGCCGTTGCCCGCGACGTACTGATGGCAGACGTCTGGGACGAGAACTGGTTCGGCTCGACCAAGACACTCGACGTCCACGTGGCGGCCGTGCGTCAGGTGTTGAAGGAGGCGACCGATGGGCTCGTCCCGCCCGTCGCTGTTCCGGCGATCACGACCCTGCGCGGCTTCGGGTACCGCCTCGACCCCTGAGTTCGGAGCGCGCCACAACTCACGGTTCAAGGGGCCACAACTCACGGTTCAAGGGGCCACAACTCACGGTTCAACGAAGGCGGCGGAGGGCGGCGCGGGCAACGTCGGGGTCGTACGTCGTCCACATCGGCGGCAGGGAGGCCCGCAGGAAGCTGCCGTAGCGGGCGGTGGCCAGGCGCGGGTCGAGGATGGCCACCACGCCGCGGTCGAGCTTGGTCCGGATCAGGCGGCCGGCGCCCTGCGCGAGCAGCAAGGCCGCATGGGTGGCCGAGACGGCCATGAAGCCGTTGCCGCCGGCGCGTTCAGCCGCCATGGCGCGCGCCGACATCAGGGGGTCGTCCGGCCGCGGGAACGGCACCCGGTCGATGATGACGAGCTGACAGGTCTCCCCCGGCACATCGAGGCCCTGCCACAGTGACAGCGTCCCGAACAGGCTCACGGCCGGGTTGGCCACGAACTCGGCCTGCAGGTGAGACAGCTGGCCGTCGCCCTGGCACAGGATCGGCATGTGCGGCAACGCCTCCCGAAGCGCCTCGCTGGCGGCCTCGGCTGCCCGCCGGCTCGAGAACAGTCCGAGCGTGCGACCGCCCGCGGCTTCGAGCAGCGCGCCGATCTCGTCGATCTGGGCGGCCCCGAGTCCGTCACGCCCCGGTGGCGGCAGGTGCCGCGCGACATACAGGATGCCCTGCTTCGGATAGTCGAACGGCGACCCGACGTCGACGCCGCGCCACGGCTGGGCGACCGGCTGGTCGCCGCGGACCGGGCGCTCTGGTTGATCCTCACCCTCAACCTGATCGTCAGACTTCCGGCCGGGAGCTGCGTCGCCGAGCGGAACGACAGCCACCGCCGACTCGTCAGCCGGATCGTCGATCGAGTGGTCGACGCGCTCGGTCGGTTTGAGCCCGATCGAGCTGGCGATCGAGGTGAAATCGCCACCGAGTTTCAACGTCGCCGACGTGAAGATCACAGTCTTCTCGGTCAGCAGCCGGTCGCGC
>JANLYC010000159.1:0-2968 GCA_031365435.1 Nocardioidaceae bacterium | reverse complement strand
GAATCTCTGGGCATCTCGCTGGAAGCGGTGCGCAGTCAGGTCGAAGAAATCATCGGTCAGGGCGGCTCGTCGCCGTCGGGCCACATCCCCTTTACTCCGCGCGCCAAAAAAGTTCTCGAGCTGTCGCTGCGCGAAGCATTGCAACTGGGCCACAACTACATCGGCACCGAACACATCCTGCTCGGCCTCATCCGCGAGGGCGAGGGAGTTGCCGCCAAGGCGCTCGAAAGCCTGAACATCTCACTCGAGGCGGTTCGCGCCCAGGTCGAGGAGATCATCGGGCAGGGGCAGCAGGCGCCGAGCGGTCACATCCCGTTCACGCCGCGAGCCAAGAAGGTGCTTGAGCTCAGCCTGCGTGAGGCGTTGCAGCTCGGGCACAACTACATCGGGACCGAGCACATCCTGCTGGGTCTCATCCGTGAAGGTGAGGGCGTCGCTGCCGGTGTGCTCGTCAAGCTGGGTGCCGATCTCAACCGCGTGCGTCAGCAGGTCATCCAGCTCCTCAGCGGCTACCAGGGCAAGGAGACGGCGACAGCCGGGGCCGCCACCGAGGGTGCCCCCTCGTCCTCGCTCGTCCTCGACCAGTTCGGTCAGAACCTCACCCAGTCGGCCCGAGAGGGCAAGCTCGATCCGGTCATCGGCCGCGACAAAGAGATCGAGCGCGTCATGCAGATCCTCTCGCGGCGTACCAAGAACAACCCGGTCCTGATCGGGGAGCCCGGGGTGGGCAAGACGACGATCGTGGCCGGACTCGCCCAGAACATCGTCAAGGGTGACGTGCCCGAGACGCTCAAGGACAAGCAGATCTATACCCTCGACCTCGGTGCTCTCGTGGCCGGCTCCCGCTATCGCGGTGACTTCGAGGAACGGCTCAAGAAGGTGCTCAAGGAGATCCGCACCCGCGGTGACATCGTCTTGTTCATCGACGAGATCCACACGCTCGTCGGGGCCGGGGCGGCCGAGGGCGCCATCGACGCCGCCAGCATCCTCAAGCCCATGCTGGCCCGGGGCGAGCTGCAGACGATCGGTGCGACCACCCTCGACGAGTACCGCAAGCACCTCGAGAAAGACGCGGCACTCGAGCGGCGGTTCCAGCCGATCCAGGTGGCCGAGCCGTCGATCGCGCACACGATCGAGATGCTCAAGGGGCTGCGGGACCGCTACGAAGCCCACCACCGCGTCACGATCACCGACGAGGCGCTCGTGTCCGCGGCGACGTTGGCCGACCGTTACATCAGCGACCGGTTCCTCCCTGACAAGGCCATCGACCTGATCGACGAAGCAGGCTCACGGCTGCGCATCCGTCGGATGACGGCTCCGCCCGACCTGCGGGAGTTCGACGAGAAGATCGCCGACGTCCGTCGCAGGAAGGAAGGCGCGATCGACGCCCAGGACTTCGAGCTCGCGGCTTCGTTGCGCGACGAGGAAAAGAAGCTGATCCTCGCCAAGAGCGAGCGCGAGAAGCAGTGGAAGGCCGGCGACATGGACGTCGTCGCCGAGGTCGACGAGGAGCTGATCGCCGAGGTGCTCGCCACCGCGACCGGTATCCCGATCGTCAAGCTCAGCGAGGCGGAGTCGACCCGACTGCTCAAGATGGAGGACGAGCTGCACAAGCGCGTCATCGGTCAGGACGAGGCGATCAAGGCCCTCTCACGCGCCATCCGACGCACCCGCGCCGGTCTGAAGGATCCCAAGCGCCCCGGTGGCTCATTCATCTTCGCGGGACCCTCCGGTGTGGGGAAGACATGGTTGTCCAAGACGTTGGCGGAGTTCCTCTTCGGCGACGAGGACGCGCTGATCCAGCTCGACATGAGCGAGTTCTCCGAGAAGCACACCGTGTCGCGGTTGTTCGGTTCGCCTCCCGGCTACGTCGGGTACGAGGAGGGCGGCCAGCTGACCGAGAAGGTGCGACGCAAGCCGTTCTCGGTCGTGCTGTTCGACGAGGTCGAGAAGGCCCACCCGGACATCTTCAACTCGCTGCTGCAGATCCTCGAGGAAGGTCGCCTGACGGACTCGCAGGGTCGGGTCATCGACTTCAAGAACACGGTCATCATCATGACGACCAACCTCGGAACCCGTGACATCAAGGGCACGAACCTCGGCTTCAACCAGTCCAGCGACCAGCAAGGCTCCTACGACCGGATGAAGGCCAAGGTGTCGGACGAGCTCAAGCAGCATTTCCGGCCGGAGTTCCTCAACCGTGTCGACGAGATCATCGTGTTCCCGCCGCTGACGCAGGACGAGATCATCCACATGGTCGACTACATGATCGACTCCGTCGAGATCCGGATGAAGGACCGCGACATGGCGCTCGAGCTGACGACGGCGGCCAAGGAGCTGCTGGCCAGGCGCGGGTTCGACCCCGTGCTCGGGGCCCGGCCACTGCGGCGTACGGTCCAGCGTGACATCGAGGACGTGCTCGCGGAGAAGATGCTGTACGGCGAGGTCGGCCCCGGCCAGATCGTGCTCGTCGACGTCGAAGGCGAGGGCACCGAGCAAGCGTTCACGTTCCACGGAACGCCCAAGTCAGAGCTGCCCGACGCGCCGCCGGTCGAGGAGGCCGTGCAGCCGCCGCCGACCCCGTGACCTGACGTCACGGCTGACCTGCCTTGGCCCTCGCTCACGTTGGTGTGCGGGGGTCTTGGCTTGTCCGGGCGGGTCAGGGCAGGCTGAGGCGACCGTCGGAGAGTCGCACGACGAGGCCGTCGTCGAGCAGGGACTGCAGCGAGCGAGCGCGCTGTTCGGCATCGGACCAGACGGTCTCGGACACAGCTGGATCGACCGGTTCCTCGTTGTCTCGGAGCAGACCGAGGATACGTCCACGGCACTGGCGGTCGGTGCCGGCGTACGACTGTCCCCGCCGCGGGGGACCGTTGTGCTGAGGGAATCCGTCAGCGCGCCAGGCACAGAGTTCGGCGCATCGGCAAGAAGCGATTCACCTGCGCTGCGACTCTCAAGCGGCTGGGCG
>JANLYC010000125.1:0-1998 GCA_031365435.1 Nocardioidaceae bacterium | reverse complement strand
GCTGGAGCAGGTCCGCCGCCGCGGTCTCGACGGTCCTGGCCGACGTCGGCAGGGGCAGTGCAGGCTGAGGGCGTCACCCGGCCCTCGCGTACAGTGCGGACGATGTCCTCGTCCCTCGCCGCCTCCCGGGGCCCCGTCTGGCTGCGCCTCTGGCGTTCATCGCCGTTCCCCGCTGTCGTGGCCAGTCGCAGCCTGCTCTGGGCGTTCGCGCAGCGGGACTTCCGCACCCGGTACCGCACGAGTGCGATCGGCTGGACCTGGTCCCTGATCCAGCCGCTGGCGACCCTCGGCGTCTTCGCGCTGGTCTTCTCCGTCGTGTTCCGCGCAGCGGCACCGGAGCTGGGGAGCGGCAAGGGCACCAGCTACGTGCTCTACCTCTTCACCGGGCTGGTCGCCTGGAACCTGTTCGCCGGCCTGATCAACATCAGCATGACCTCCTTGCGCGAGAGCGGTGCCCTGCTCCGCAAGGTGGCCTTCCCCGCGTGGACCCCCGTGGTGGGCGCGGGGCTGGTCCAGCTGGTCCAGATCGGCCTGGAGCTGCTCGTCCTGCTGGTGTGGTTCCTGGTCATCGGGAACGTCGGCTGGCAGTGGCTGTACGCGCCGTTCCTGTTCCTCGGCCTGGCGTTGTTCGCCGGCGGGGTCGGGCTCGGCCTGTCCACGGCCAACGCGCGGTACGGCGACGTGGCCTACATCGTCGCGGTCGTGCTCAGCGCCCTGTACTTCCTGACGCCGGTGCTCTACCCGGCGTCCACGATCCCCGCCGACACCGGGTGGCTGCGCGGGTTCGTCGCCAACCACCCCGTCGCCCTGTACGTGGTCTCCCTGCACGACTCGCTCTACTCCCTCGACGGTCCCGGCGTCGTCCGTACCGCCGTCCTCCTGCTCGCGGGCGCCGTGACGTTCGGAGCCGGCCTGTGGATCTTCGACCGGACCACCGAGGACGTCGGAGAGCTGTTGTGACGCCGCTGGCGATCGAGGTCGCCGGGGTCGGCAAGCGGTTCCGCCGCAGCGCCGACCGACGCACCTCGCTGAAGGAGCTCATCGTGCGGGGCCGCTCCCGGCACGTCGAGGACTTCTGGGCGCTCCGGGACGTGTCGCTCGCCATCCCCAAGGGATCGGTCTACGGGATCGTCGGGCACAACGGGTCCGGCAAGTCCACGCTGCTCAAGCTGATGGCCGGCATCTCGCGGCCGAGCGAGGGCCAGCTGCACGTCGACGGCCGGCTGGCGGCGCTGATCGAGCTGGGTGCCGGCTTCCACCCCGACCTCACCGGCCGCGACAACATCCGCCTCAACGGCTCGATCCTCGGCCTGACCAAGCACGAGGTCGCCTCGGCTGCCGACGAGATCATCGAGTTCAGCGGTCTCGGCGACTTCATCGACGAGCCCGTGAAGAACTACTCGAGCGGCATGTACGTGCGGTTGGGGTTCTCCGTGGCTGTGCACATGCGTCCCGACGTACTGCTGATCGATGAGGTCATCGCTGTCGGCGATGAGGACTTTCAACGGAAGTGCTTCGACCATCTCTACGCGCTGCGAAAGTCGGGACGCACGATCATCGTGGTCAGCCATTCCACCACCATGATGGCGTCACTGTGTGACGAGATCGCCTGGCTCGACCATGGAACCTTGATGGCCCAGGGATCTTCGGACGGCGTCATCGAGGGTTACCTGCAGTCCGTGAACGCCGTCGAGGCGGCGGGCTCGCGGCCGAACCGGGAATCAGCCCAAGATGACGCGCGTAGATCTGGCAGTGGTCAGGTACGCATGTCATCGGTCGAGCTCCTCGGTGCGGACGGGGCGCCCGTCGCATCGTGCCTCAGCGGCGCTGAGCTGCGCATCAGACTGGCTTTTCACGCGCACGAAGACGTCGAAGAACCTGTCTTCGCCATTGCCATCCGACACGAGTCGGGTCCTGTCGTGACAGTCGTGACCACTCGCGTGACCAACGATCGAGTCGGCCGCCTTACGGGACCGGGCAGGGTTGACTACGTACAGG
>JANLYC010000081.1:0-8375 GCA_031365435.1 Nocardioidaceae bacterium | reverse complement strand
CGGCAAGATGCTGTTCTCCTCCGACGCGTTCGGTCTGCCGGAGCTCTACTTCCTCGGCGTCCACCTGTTCCGCCAAGGCCTGGACGACGTACTGACCTCCCTGGTCGAGCGTGGCGAGATGGGTCCTTCGGACGCCCACCGGATCGCCGCGCTGATCGGTGCTGACAACGCTCGGCGGGTGTACGGTCTCACCGCATGACCCGGGTGCGGCGTCACGAGCTCCTGTCGACGCCCGCTGCCATCTGGTCCCTGGCAGCGCTGGCGATGGTCGCGTTTGCGGCGAACTCCGTGCTGAACAGGCTCGCGCTGGACGGCGACACGATCGATGCTGGCACGTTCACACTCCTACGTCTGCTCTCCGGTGCCGTGGTGCTGGCGATGATCGGCCTCGCGCAGGCACGGCAGCGGCAGCGACCTTGGGCAGTGGACGGATCCTGGGTGTCCGCAGGCCTCCTGCTCACCTACGCAGCGATGTTCTCGTACGCCTACCTCAGTCTCGGGGCGGCCACCGGTGCCCTGCTGATGTTCGGCGTGGTGCAGGCCGTCATCGTCACGGTCGGTCTCCGTTCCGGCGAGCGTCCGGGGGCGACAGGGTGGTCCGGTCTGGCCCTGGCCCTGGCCGGTCTCGTGCTGCTGCTCGCCCCGGGTGCCAGGTCTCCTGACCCGGTCGGCGCTGCCCTCATGGTGTGCGCGGGTGCTGCCTGGGCGGGCTACACGCTCCGCGGGCGGGCGGTCGGGAACCCCATCGCCGTCAACGCCGGGAACTTCCTCCGCAGCGCTGCGATGGCCGTGGCGCTGTTCGTGCTGCTCATCGCGGTGCGGGCGTCGACCTTGCACGCGAGTGTGAACGGGGTCGGCCTGGCGGTACTCTCCGGCGCCGTCGCCTCCGGCCTGGGCTACGCGGTCTGGTACACGGTGCTGCCCTACCTCACCCGGGTGCAGTCCGGCATCGTGCAGCTGGCACCCCCACCGCTCGCTGCCGTGGCGGCACTGGTCATCCTCAGTGAGCCGATCACGGTGCGGGTCCTCGTCGCCACGGTCCTCGTCTTCGGCGGCGTCCTGATCGGACTCCGACCGCGCCGACGCGTCACAGCCAGTGGGTGAGCCACATACGGTCGTTCCACTGCCGGTTGGTCAGCAGCTGGTCGGTGAGGATCGGGTAGAAGTAGATGAAGTTCAACGCCACCAGGAGCACGAAGACGCCGACAGCGAGGTTGCCCATCAGCCGTCGTTGGTAGGTCGCTCCGGCCGGCGCCAGGATCTTGCCGAGCACGAGCGCCACGCAGATCACGGTGAACGGGATGATCGCCACGCCGTAGTAGTAGAAGATCGGGCGGGTGTCGTACCGCAGCCAGGGCAACCAGGTGGTCAGGACACCGACGAGCGGTACGCCGAAGCGCCAGTCGCGTCGGCTCACCCAGTAGCCGAACCCGATGAACAGCGCGAACACACCGCCCCACCAGAGCACCGGTGTGCCGATCGCCAGCACCTGCTTGACGCAGCTCTCACCCTCGGGACAGTTGGGGATCTTGGTGTTGTCGCCGCTCGTGGCGGCGATGCCGAGGGGTCGGTTGATCACCAGCCAGCCGCCCGGATTCGACTGGAACGGGTGCGTGGCCTCGTTGATGTAGTCGCTGGTGTGGAACTTGTAGACCTCGATGTTGTAGTTCCACAAGATGTTGAGGTCGTGGCGCACCTCTCCGACCCAGTTCGTGGGGTGGTCGTTCACTGAGCTCCAGACGAAATCGGCCTGTCCCGTGTCGTGACCGAACGCGTCCTCGAACTGCTGCGCGTGGGTGAGGAAGCCCATCCAGGACACGATGTAGACCAGCACGCTGACCACGAAGATCGAGAAGAACGCCGGGATCATGTCGGCGACGAGGGACTTCAGCGGCGCTCCCTTCACGCCGATCGCCCGCCGTAGGCCGGAGTCCCAGGCCCACACGAGGACAGCAAATCCTGCGAGCACGAACACCGTCGTCCACTTCGTGCCGAGAGCGAGACCGAAGCACACGCCGGCCGCGATCCGCCACGGTCGCAGAATCAATCCCCGGATCGGGCCGAACTCGCGGGCTGAGCGCACCGGCGTCATCTCGAACTGTCGGGCCATCTTGGCGCGCGCCCAGTCGCGGTCCGCCACGAGACAGTGCACTGCGCAGAGCAGCCAGAAAGCCAAGAAGATGTCGAGCAACGCGAACCGCGACATGACGAAGTGCAACCCGTCGAGCGCCAGCAGGACTCCTGCGACGCAACCGAGCAATGTCGAGCCGGTCAGCCTCCGGACCAGTCGGCACATGACGAGCACCATCAGGGTCCCGGTCAGGGCCGCGGAGAACCGCCAGCCGAGCGGGGTCATGCCGAAGATCCACTCGCCGGCCGCGATCATCCACTTCCCGACTTCGGGGTGGACCACCTTGCTGGGAGTGTCGAGGAACAGGTCGGCCGGCTTGGTGTCGCCGGAGTTGATGAGGGCGTCGGCTTCACTGGCGTCGGTCTGCGGGTCGTTGACGAACGACATCGCATAATGCTTCACCAGCAGCGAGTAGGCGTCCTTCGCGTAGTACGTCTCGTCGAACGTGATGTCGTGCGGTGTCGTCAGGCTCCAGAACTGGAGGATGCCGGCGCAGATCGTGACGGCCAGGGGCGCGACCCAACCCCAGAACGTGTTGCTGCGGTACGACGGCGGGGTGAAGCGGCGACGAAGACGTGGTAGCCCTTCACCGTCGATGGTCCTGCCCAGCAGGGTGACCGCTCCGCCCGCGGAGGCGAGCGGAGGTGCGTCGCCCGTCGGGGCGTGGGTCGTCGTCGCCACGGTCGCCATCGTAGGCGAGTCTGCTGCACGCGCCTGCGATGATGCCGACATGACACTCGTTCTGGCGGCGACGCCGATCGGCCGGATCGAGGACGCGTCGCCGCGGCTCGCGACGGAGCTGTCCGGAGCGGACGTGATCGCCGCGGAGGACACCCGCCGACTGCGGCGCCTGCTGGGTGACCTCGGCGTCGAGACGTCGGCCCGCGTGGTGTCGTACTTCGAGGGCAACGAGGCGGCGCGCACCCCGGCCCTGCTGGACGCCCTGGTGGCGGGTGAGCGGGTGGTGCTCGTGACGGATGCGGGTATGCCGAGCGTCTCCGACCCGGGCTACCGGCTGGTCGCGGCGGCGGTGGCGGCCGACATCGAGGTCACGGCCGTGCCAGGCCCGTCGGCGGTGCTCACGGCGCTCGCGGTCTCGGGCCTGCCCGTCGACCGTTTCTGCTTCGAGGGGTTCCTGCCACGCAAGCCCGGCGAACGCCGGCGGAGGTTGGCCGACCTGGCGGCCGAGCCACGAACGATGGTGTTCTTCGAGGCGCCGCACCGTACTGCCGAGTCGCTGGTCGCGATGGCGGAGGCGTTCGGCGCAGACCGGGCGGTCGCCGTGTGCCGGGAGCTGACCAAGACCTATGAAGAGGTACGCCGCGGCAACCTGGCCGACGTCAGCAGCTGGGCGGCCGAGGGTGTCCGCGGGGAGGTGACGATCGTCGTGTCCGGTGCGCTGCCCGCCGAGCCGGCCGACCTCGACGCCGACCAGCTGCGGTCTCTGGTCGACGCCGCTGCTGCCGACGGCATGTCCCGCAAGGACGCGGTCACCCACGTGGCCACCCAGACCGGCATACCCCGCAAGTCCGTCTACGCCGCCGCCCACTCCCGTTGAGCCGTGAGTTGTGGCTCCTTGAGCCGTGAGTTGTGGCGCCTTGAGCCGTGAGTTGTGGCGCCGCGCTAGCGTCGCAAGGGACCCCGCGTTCTCGAAGGAGCCCCATGGAGATCGGTCTGCACATCTCAGACTTCACCTGGCCCGGTGGCACCGCCACCCTTGCGGACGACCTCACCCGCGTGGTGACAGCGGCGGAGGATGTCGGAGTCGCGCGGATCAGCGTGATGGACCACGTCTGGCAGATCGGGGTCAACGGGCCGCCGGAGAACCCGATGCTCGAGGCGTACACGGCGCTGGGCTTCATCGCCGCACGAACCTCGCGCGTCCAGCTTCTCGCGTGGGTGACTGCAGTCGTCTACCGCGAGCCGGGCATGCTCGCCAAGCTCGTGAGCACGCTCGACGTCCTGTCACAGGGGCGGGCCTGGCTCGGCATCGGCGCCGCGTGGAACGAGGACGAGGCACGCGGCCTCGGTCTTCCCTTCCCGCCCACAGCCGAGCGGTTCGAGCGGTTGGACGAGGCGCTGCAGATCTGCCAGCAGATGTGGAGTGACGACGAAGGGCCGTATGACGGTCGGCACTACCGGCTGGGCCGGACGCTCAACTCACCTCAACCCATCACGCGGCCCCACCCGCCCATCCTCATCGGCGGCGGTGGAGAGAAGAAGACGCTCCGCCTGGTTGCTCGGTATGCGCAGGCCTGCAACCTCTTCGACACCCCTGACGTTGCCCGCAAGTTCGACATCCTCCGCAGGCACTGCGACGAGGTCGGTCGTGACTACGCTGACATCGAGAAGACAGTGATGCGCCGACTCGACCCGGGCGAGCACGGTGAGAACGTCGACGAGCTGCTCGAGGGCCTGCACCGGCTCTCCGAGCTCGGCGTCACCGAGACGCACGGCTCCGTGCCTCAGGTGTCGGACCTCAAGAGGCTGGAGATTCTGGGCGACCGCGTCATTCCCGTAGCCGCCGCGTTCTGACCGCCCGGGACGCCGTACGTGGGCCGACGAAACCGGCTCGACGTGGCCCCTAGGATTGTGGGCATGCCCGACAGCCCCGCCAAGGCGTTCTACGTCACCACACCGATCTACTACGTGACGGCCCCGCCCTCGATCGGCAACGCGTACACCACCGTGGCGGCCGACGTACTGGCGAGGTGGCACCGGCAGCTGGGTGAGGACGTCGTGTTCCTGACCGGCACCGACGAACACGGGCAGAAGGTCCTCGAGGCAGCCGAGCAACATGGCGTGACACCGCAGGCGTGGGCCGACCGGCTCGTCGAGACCGAGTGGAAACCGGTCCTGCAGGTCATCGACGCGAGCAACGACGACTTCATCCGTACGACGGAGCCGCGCCACACCGAGCGGGTGCAGGAGTTCTGGCAGGCCGTCTACGACGCGGGCGACGTCTACGAGGGCAGCTACGAAGGTCCCTACTGCATCTCGTGCGAGGAGTTCAAGCTGCCGTCCGAGCTGCTCGACGGCGAGGATGGCCAGAAGCTGTGCCCGATCCACGAGCGCCCGGTCGAAACCCTGTCGGAGGTCAACTACTTCTTCGCCCTGAGCAAGTACGCCGACCGCTTGTTGGCGCTGTACAGAGACGAGCCGACATTCGTCCAGCCCGAGAGTGCCCGCAACGAGGTCATCTCGTTCGTCCGCCAGGGCCTGCAGGACCTGTCGATCTCGCGCTCGACCTTCGACTGGGGGATCCCGGTGCCGTGGGACGAGAAGCACGTGTTCTACGTCTGGATCGACGCGCTGCTCAACTACGCGACCGCGGCCGGCTTCGGCACCGACCCGCAGCGGTTCGCGCGCATCTGGCCGGCTGACGTGCAGCTGGTCGGCAAGGACATCCTGCGCTTCCACGCCGTGATCTGGCCGGCGATGCTGATGGCCGCCGGCGTCGACGTACCTCGTCGGGTGTTCGCCCACGGCTGGCTGCAGGTCGGCGGGCAGAAGATGAGCAAGTCCAGGGCCACGGCGATCCACCCGAGCGAGATCGTCGACACGTTCGGGTCGGACGCCTACCGCTACTACTTCACCCGCACGATCTCGTTCGGGTCCGACGGCAGCTTCTCGTGGGAACACATGAGCGCGGTCTACACCAGTGAGCTCGCCAACGGGCTCGGCAACCTTGCGTCGCGGGTCACCGCGATGGTCGGCAAGTACTTCGACGCGGTCCTGCCCGAGCCGGGTGAGTCCGGCCCGGCCGAGCGCGCCCTGGCCGAGGGACTGGCCACGGCCGCGCGCGCGGCGGACGAGGCGATCGGCCGGGTCGCGATCCACGAGGCGGTCGGCGCGGTCGCCGACTTCGTGGGCATGGTCAACGGGTATGTCACCGAGCAGGAGCCGTGGAAGGTCGCGAAGGACGAAAGCCCCGACGGCCGGGCGCGCCTCGCGACGATCCTGTATGCCGCGGCCGAGTCGCTGCGAGGGGTGGCCGTGCTGCACAACGCGGTGATGCCGCGCACGGCCGCCGCGTTGTGGGCAGCGCTCGGCGCCGATGCCATCGGATCCCTGGCAGATCAGCGCATCGCCGACGTCGGCAGGTGGGGACAGCTCCCCGCGGGCGTCGTGTTGACCAAGGGCGCCTCGCTGTTCCCGCGGATCGAGACGGCGGAGGCGGGGGCCGAAAGCACGGGTCGATGAGCGGGCCGTTGCGGGCGCGCGCAGGCGACGACGGCGTCGGCCAACGGGACCTACGACGCCCGCCGCTGCCTGACCCGCTGCCCAGCCCCGTCGTCGACAACCACTGCCACCTCGATATCTCCGACGGGGACGGGTGGCTGGAGCCGGCTGAGGCGTTGCGGATGTCGGCCGAGGTCGGCGTTCCCCGCATCGTGCAGATCGGCTGCGACCTGCCCGGTGCCCGCTGGGCGGTCGAGACGGCCACGGCGTACGACGCGATCGTGGCTGGGGTGGCGATCCATCCCAACGAGGCGCCCAGGCTCGAAGCCGATGGGGGACCGGACCAACTGGACGCAGCGCTCGCCGAGATCGAGCGGCTTGTCACCTCGGGCCCGCGAGTACGGGCCGTGGGGGAGACCGGGTTGGACTACTACCGGACGGGGCCGGAGGGGGTCGCGGCGCAGCGGCGTTCGTTCGCGGCGCATATCGCGCTCGCTCACCGTCACGACAAGACGCTGGTGATCCACGACCGCGACGCGCATGACGACGTGCTGGCGTTGCTCGATGAGCACGGTGTGCCGCAGCGGACGGTGCTGCACTGCTTCTCTGGCGATGAGGTGTTCGCCCGGGCCTGCCTCGACAGGGGGGCTTACCTCTCGTTCGCCGGGACGGTGACGTTCAAGAACGCGGCGCCGTTGCGGCGGGCGTTGGCCGTGGCGCCGTTGGACCGGATCCTGGTCGAGACCGATGCGCCGTACCTGACGCCGGTGCCGTTTCGAGGTCGGCCCAATGCGTCATACCTCGTGCCGCACACGGTGCGGGCGATGGCGGAGGTGCGGCAGGTGTCGGTCGAGGCGTTGTGTAAGGCGATCGACGCCAACACGAACGCGGCGTTCGGAGGCGCTTGGGGCGAGCCGGTCCGCTCTGTCTGAGAGGCAAACCCCCAGTGGCCCAGGGAAGTTTGCCTAGTTAACAATCCATTTGGCTTGTTAACCAGGCAAACGCACGGCTGCGGAGGGCAGTAGTGGGCGTGTGGGGAGGTCGGTGGAGGGCGGGGTGAGGGCGAGGCCTCGTGAGATGGGTCACGCCGGCCCGCCTGAGGAGCGTTCTGGATTTGGGTCAGCTCTCGATGTTTGGCATGGTCGAACGCTGTTGGCCGGAAGCAGGAATGCCCATAAAACGCATCAGAATGGGCATGTCCCCCCGCATCCCCTGCGGGAGCACCTCCTCCTGCGGTCCGGGACGTTCAACCTCTGGAGCATCGTGTCGAAGAAGATCGCCCTGGCGATTCTGTCCGCCGTCCTCACGGTCGGCCTGGTCCTCGGAACCGTGGCCTTCGCGTCCGCAAGCAAGAACAGCGTCACCTTGTCGATCGACGGCAAGCAGCAAGTCGTCGAGACATCCGCTGACACGGTGGCCGGCCTGCTCGCCGACCAGCACATCGACCTGCGTTCCCACGACGCCGTCGCACCCGACCCGAGCGCACCTCTCGAAGACGGTTCGGCCGTCGCGGTGTCCTACGGTCGCAAGCTGACGCTCGACGTCGACGGCCACACCTCGACCTACTGGACGACGGCGACGAACGTCGACGATGCGCTCCAGCAGATCGGTCAGCGCGTCGAGACGGGCTCAGACCTGTCCGCCAGCCGATCGAGCTCGATCGGCCGCGACGGCATGCGCCTCACGATCGGCACCCCGAAGAACGTCGTCGTCAAGGTCGGCAAGCAGCATGCCCGCAAGGTTTCGACTACCGGCCTGACCGTCACCGACGCCCTGTTGGAGCGCGGCATCAAGGTCGGCCAGTCTGATCTGGTGCGCCCCAGGCGCGGCAGCCTGGTCGACGACGGCACGCGCATCGTCGTCATCCGCCAGGCCGCCGGCAAAGAGACCGTGACCGAGTCCGTGCCGTTCCGCACCATCGTGCGCGACGACCCGAACATGTTCACCGACCAGACCCGGGTGGTCCGCGCCGGCCAGACCGGCTCGGAGCGCGTCACCTACCGGATCGTGCGACACAACGGAGCGATCGTCGTCAAGCGTCCCGTCGCCCGCGTCCCACTCA
>JANLYC010000065.1:0-5586 GCA_031365435.1 Nocardioidaceae bacterium | reverse complement strand
CGCGGCTGCTTGGACCTCGGTGACGACCGCCAGCAAGAGTGTCACGGTGGCAACGACGGTCCAGGGCGACAACACGGTGGCGTTCTACGCGGTCGACAAGGCCGGCAACGTCGGGGACTCGGGCAGCACGGTCGTGAAGATGGACAGCCTTGCCCCCGCCAAGCCGACGATCGTCTCGATCAGCAACGACACCGGAACCTCGAGCATCGACAAGATCACCAACGCTGCCTCCCAGACGCTGTCGGGGACGGCTGAGGCGAACAGCACGGTCAAGGTCATCCGAGGCGGTGCGACCGTCGCCAGCGGCACGGCAACCGCGGCCGGCAGCTTTGCGATCCCGGTCACCCTCGTCGAGGGCGTGAACACCCTCACGGTGACGGCGACCGATGTCGCGGACAACGTGTCGACGGCGTCGACCGCGTTTGTGGTCACTCTCGACACCGCCGTCTCGGACCCGGTGTTCGTCAGCATCAGCAACGACACGGGGGCATCGACCACGGACCGGATCACCAGCGTTGCCGCGCAGACGTTGTCCGGGACGGCTGAAGCAAGTGGCTCCGTGGTCGTCAAGCGCAATGGATCGACCCTGGCGACGGTGGTGGCCACGGTGGGTGGCACGTTCTCCACGGCGACGACACTGGTCGACGGACTGAACGCCTTCACCGCGACGGTGACCGATGTGGCCGGCAACGTCTCGGCGCCGTCGGCAGCCTTCAACGTCTACCTCGACGCGACTGCTCCTGCTGCGGTGGTGACGTTTCCGCTGGTTGCCGGCAGCTACACCCAGGCCGCGTACGTCGACGGGTGCGGTCCTGGGCTGCACGCGATCTGCGGTACGGCGGCTGACCCAGCGAGCTCGTACGCATCGGGGATCAGCAGCATCTCGCTCAAGCTGCAGACCGGCACCACGTGTCTGGACCCGGGGGGTCTCTTCACCACGACTGCGTGCGCCACCCCGCTGGTGGTGGCGCCCGGGCCCTCGTGGTTGTACTCGACTCCGGTGCCGGCGGCCGGCGCATACGCCGCAACCATCACGGTCACCGACGTCGCCGGGAATCTCGCCGTGGTCGTGCGGAACTTCACCATTCAGTAGGCGCCGCCGGGACTGCCGGGGACGCCGTCGCCCCGCGCTGCGTCGGTGTCGCCGTTCTCGGCACCTACCATGGAGCCGTGAGCCACTCACCCACCGTCGGCGTCCTTGCGCTCCAGGGCGACGTGCGCGAGCACCTGCGCATGCTGACGGATGCGGGCGCGAATGCCGTACCCGTGCGACGGCCCGGGGAGCTGACCGGCCTGGACGCGATGGTGCTCCCGGGTGGCGAGTCCACGACGATGCACAAGCTGGCCACGATCTTCGAGCTGTTCGAGCCTCTGCGGGACCGGCTGAGGGACGGGATGCCTGCGCTGGGTACCTGTGCCGGCATGATCCTGCTCGCGGACCGGATCGAGGGTGGGATCGACGGGCAGCAGACGCTGGGCGGGCTCGACGTCGTCGTACGCCGCAACGCGTTCGGCCGCCAGGTCGACTCGTTCGAGAGCGACGTCGACTTCGCGCCGTTCGACCGGCCGTTCCACGCTCTGTTCATCCGGGCACCGTGGGTCGAGAAGGTAGGCGCTGACGTCGACGTGCTCGCCACGGTCGCATCCGGGCCGGCCGCCGGTAGGATCGTCGCGGTGCGCCAGGGGGACGTCATGGCCACCTCGTTCCACCCAGAAATCACCCAGGACGACCGGGTGCACCGGTACTTCGTCGACCTTGTACGTCACCGCTAAGGAGCTTCGCACGCATGTCTGGCCACTCGAAATGGGCGACCACCAAGCACAAGAAGGCGGCGATCGACGCCAAGCGCGGCAAGCTGTTCGCCAAGCTCATCAAGAACATCGAGGTGGCGGCGCGCACCGGTGGCGGTGACCCGGCCGGCAACCCGACGCTGTACGACGCCATTCAGAAGGCCAAGAAGTCCTCGGTCCCGAACGACAACATCGACCGCGCGGTCAAGCGCGGCTCCGGCCTCGAGGCGGGGGGAGCTGACTACCAGACGATCATGTACGAGGGCTACGCCCCCGGTGGTGTCGCGCTGCTCATCGAGTGCCTCACCGACAACCGCAACCGAGCCGCCGGCGAGGTGCGGACCGCGATGACCCGAGGTGGGGGATCGATGGCCGATGCCGGCTCGGTCTCCTACATGTTCACCCGCAAGGGCGTGATCATCGTGCCCCGGGTCAACGGGGAGAGCGGCGTCGAAGCCACCGAGGACGCGGTGCTCGACGCGGTCCTCGATGCCGGAGCCGAAGAGGTCAACGACCTCGGGGACTCCTTCGAGGTCATCTGCGAGCCGACCGACCTCGTGACCGTGCGCACCGCTCTGCAGGGCGCCGGCCTCGACTACGAGTCGGCCGAGGCGTCGTTCGTCCCCAGCCTGACGGTCGAGGTCGACAAGGACGTCGCCGGCAAGGTGTTCCGGCTGATCGAGTCGCTCGAGGACTCCGACGACGTCCAGAACGTGTTCGGCAACTTCGACGTGTCCGACGAGGTCCTGGCCCAGCTCGTCTGAGCAGCACGCCTGATCTCGACGTCGGGCGCGTCGTTGCCGGGCTTGTCCCTCACCGCGGGCTACCTTGGTGGCGGTCGAACATCTGTTCGGGCCGCGGAACGGTCACCGCACAACCACGGCAGGACCGGGTGGTGCAGCCAAGGAGGAGGACGGCGTGAGAGTGCTGGGCGTCGACCCTGGGCTCACCCGATGCGGGCTCGGAGTCGTCGAAGGTGAGCCGTCGAGGCCGCTGCGGGCCGTCGCCGTCGATGTCGTGCGTACGCCGTCCGACGCCGACCTCGGGCGTCGACTGGTCATGATCGAAGCGGCCCTCGAGGAGTGGCTCGACACCTACCGCCCCGACGCGGTCGCGGTCGAGCGGGTCTTCTCCCAACACAACGTCCGCACCGTCATGGGGACAGCACAGGCATCCGGGATCGCCATCGTGGCTGCCGCTCGACGTGGTCTGCCGGTGGTGCTGCACACCCCGAGCGCGGTCAAGGCGGCCGTCACCGGGAGCGGGCGCGCCAACAAAGATCAGGTAACCACGATGGTCACGCGACTGTTACGCCTCGACGTCCGGCCCGGAACGGCTGACGCCGCCGATGCGCTCGCACTCGCGATGTGCCACATCTGGCGCGGCGCCGCCACCGACCGGATCGAGGCGGCCCTGACACGGGCCGCCCGGGGAGGAGCACGATGATCGCCTTCGTCCGCGGCAAAGTCTCGGCAGTCTTCGTCGACTCGGCCGTCCTCGAGGTCGGCGGTGTGGGCATGCTCGTGATGTGCACACCGGGCGCGCTCGCGACGCTGCGAGTCGGCGAAGAAGCAACGCTGGCGACCTCGATGGTCGTGCGCGAGGAGTCGCTCACGCTCTTCGGGTTCTCCGACTATGACGAGCGCGGGCTGTTCGAGCTGCTCCAGACAGCCAGTGGCGTGGGTCCCAAGCTGGCCCAGGCGATGCTGGCCGTCCACGGTCCCGACGAGCTCCGGCGTGCGGTGGCGACCGAGGACCTCGTCTCGCTCTGCAGGGTGCCGGGGATCGGTCGCAAAGGGGCGCAACGCATCGTGCTGGAGCTCAAGGACCGCATCGGTGCCCCCACGGCCGACCGGACCGCCGCCCAGGGCACGATGCAGCGCGGCGGCGACGACTGGCGCGAGCAGGTCCGCGCTGGGCTCCTCGGACTCGGCTGGTCGGCCAAGGAGGCCGACGCTGCCGTCGACTCGGTTGCGCCGATGGCCGCCGAGTCGTTGTCAGACGGTGCGCCGGCTCCGGTGGCCGAGCTGCTCCGTGCCGCACTTCGGTCTCTTTCGAGGGCGTGAAAGACATGGATGACCTGCAGGCACAGCTCGACGGACGTGACCTGATCGATGCCGGCGCCGACGGTGACGAACGCGCGGTCGAGGCAGCGCTACGGCCCCGCTCGCTCGACGAGATCATCGGGCAGGAGCGGGTGCGTGAGCAGCTCGGGCTCGTGCTGGCAGCGGCCCGGGGCCGCGGCGGCAGTCCTGACCACGTGCTGCTGTCGGGTCCGCCCGGACTCGGCAAGACGACGATGGCCATGATCATCGCCGCTGAGCTCAACGCGCCGATGCGGGTGACCAGCGGTCCGGCGATCCAGCACGCGGGCGACCTGGCCTCGATCCTGTCCGGGCTCGCCGAGGGCGAGGTGCTCTTCCTCGACGAGATCCACCGGATGTCCCGACCTGCCGAAGAGATGCTCTACATGGCGATGGAGGACTTTCGCGTCGACGTGGTGGTCGGCAAGGGCCCCGGCGCGACGGCGATCCCGTTGGAGATCCCGCCCTTCACCCTGGTCGGCGCGACCACCAGGGCAGGGCTGCTGCCCGGGCCGTTGCGCGACCGGTTCGGGTTCACCGGCCATCTCGAGTTCTACGAGGTGCACGAGCTCCACCAGATCGTCGACCGGTCGGCGCGGCTGCTCGCGGTCGAGGTCGACACCGACGGCGCGCACGAGATCGCCTCGCGTTCACGGGGTACGCCGCGCATCGCCAACCGACTTCTCCGCCGGGTTCGTGACTTCGCTCAGGTCCGCGCCGACGGCAGCGTCACGCGCAGGCTGGCCCGCGACGCTCTTGCCCTGTTCGAGGTCGACGAGGCCGGCCTCGACCGGCTCGACCGCGGCGTGCTCGATGCCCTGTGCCGCCGCTTCGGTGGCGGTCCGGTCGGTCTCGGCACCCTTGCTGTGGCGGTCGGTGAGGAGCGTGAGACGGTCGAAGAGGTGGCCGAGCCGTTCCTGGTTCGCTGCGGCTACCTGGCCCGGACGCCACGCGGCCGGGTGGCGACACCGGCCGCGTGGGAGCATCTGCGCCTGCCCGTACCCCGCGGTGCCGTGATGGCCGGGCAGGACGTGTTGTTCGAGTCCGACGACGAGCTCGAGGTCGACGACGGCTGAGACGTCGGTGCGTCCTGCGTACGCGGTCACGAAACAGACACGCAGGTGCCTCCCGGCTCGGAGAATGACCACGGTGCAGTTAGACTCCGCTTTTGGCCGTGTACCGGCCCCCTCGTGCCATGTCCCCGAGTCGATCCGCGCGCCCCCTGGCGCCGATCGCAACAAGGAGTCAACAGGTGAGTCCTGACACCCTCGCGCAGCTGCTGCCCCTCCTCCTGCTGGTGGTGCTGCTGTACGTCCTGGTGATCCGGCCTGCCCGCAGGAAGGCCCGGCAGGTGTCCTCCCTTCAGGCGGCCCTGACGGTCGGGGACGACATCATGTTGACCAGTGGGATCTTCGGCTCTATCGCGGGCCTCGACGATGACCGCGTGCGCGTGACCGTGTCGGACGGTGTCGTCCTCACCGTGCACCGCGGCGCTGTCGGCGAGATCGTTCGGGACGTACCCGGCTCAGCCGACGACGCTGACCCCGGTGACCCGGCCGAGACTGCCCCCGAGAGCACGAACCCGGGAGCGAACTGACGTGGCGACCAAGACGTCACGGCCGGGACGGACCCTGGTCATCTTCTTGCTCGTCATCGGCGTCATGTACGGCGCCACGGCGGCGATCGGCAACTGGAAGCCCAAACTGGGCCT
>JANLYC010000063.1:0-14395 GCA_031365435.1 Nocardioidaceae bacterium | reverse complement strand
GGCTCGGCGACTGAGCTAGCGGCCCGGTGAGGCCGGTATCGGCAGGGAGCAGGGGGTGCCCAACGCAAACCCCCTGTCCACAAGGTGAATTTGCCTAGTTCACAAGCCAGCTGGCTTGTGAACTAGGCAAACGCGGAAGGGCTAGTGGGGCAACGGCGGCTGCGGGGGCGTTCGGGGTTTGAGTTCCTTGGCGGCGTAGCGGCCGATCTCGTAGGTGGCGTAGCCGTCGGACACCGCCCCCACTCCGCCGCCGATCACCGGAGTCCGGCGCGCGATCATCGCGATGGTCCGCTTCCCGGCTGCGCGGGCTATCAGCTCGGCGGCGACGGCCTTCGCGATGCGCTGGTCGAGTGTCGCGTCGTCATGCGGCGCGGTGGCGATCGCCATCGGCCGGCTCGGGAGCGACTTGCGCTTGACGAGCGACTTGACCGCGTCCTTGCCGAGCACACACGCGAGGACGGCGTTCCGTACCCGGCCGTCCTCGAGGTCGTACCCCCGCAGATGCGCGATACCCGCGACCAGGTGGCACTGGAGGAGCGCGACACCGGAGATGTTGGCCGGCACCGCCACCGCCATCGTGATGAGGCCGCCGAGGTTCGTCACGAAGCCCTGCAGCCCCGCCAACCGCACGTGCGAGTCGACGAGGGCCCGGATCGCTCGGTCGACATCGCCGCCGTGCGCCTGCAGCAGTCGGTCGGCTGACGCGGCGGCGCCCGGCAGCGGGCCTACCCCGTCGACGGCGCGGTCGAACGTACGACGGACGAAGTTCGACGCCAGCCCCGGCGCAGCCCGCATCGCCACCGGCGTCATCACCCGCGCGGTCAGGCTCTTCCGGCTCCTCGGCATACTCACGAGCCTAGGTCGTTCTCCCTGTTCCTGCCCCCGGCGCGCCTCCCACGCAGCGCCGAAACTCCCTGGCGACGCCACGCATGCTTTGCTTGAGTAGACGTGCACCGGACTCCAGGAGGACAGATGACGGACGCCCCCAAGCCGACGGACCCCCCCAAGCCGACTGACACCGAGGATGAGCAGCACAAGCTCTTCCGAGAGGCACTCGAGCGCAAGAAGGCCGCGCAGAAGACGCCCCCGGTTCGTCGCTCGCGCAACCAGGGTGTCGGTGAGGCGCACAACGACCACGCTCGCCGCGAGTTCCGGCGCAAGTCCGGCAGCTGACCCTGACGCACGGACAGGGCCGGTCGCGCCGCGCCTTTCGTCAGCCAGTTTGCCGTCGGCACGGCAGAATCAGGAGCGTGACCTGGTTCGAGGACAGCCACGGGTGGTGAGCCAGTTGCCGGTCGAGCCCCCGCCCTGCCCCTGGGTGTTCCCTGATCCCGTCGATGCCGAGGACGATGTCGTCGCCATCGGTGCCGATCTCGAGCCCGGAACCGTCCTCGCGGCCTATCGCACCGGGCTGTTCCCGATGCCGATGTCTGAGGTCGAGGCGATGTCGTGGTGGTCGCCGTTACGCCGCGGCGTCCTGCCGCTCGACGGGCTCCGGGTCACGCGGTCGATGCGGCAGTCTGCCAAGCACTTCACGATCACCGTCGACCAGGCTTTCGACGACGTCGTACGCAACTGCGCCGACGAGGACCGGCCCGGCGGCTGGATAGACGCAAGCATCGCATCGTGCTACGCGACGCTTCATGAGCTCGGCTGGGCACATTCGGTCGAGGTGTGGCGCGACGACCGCCTCGTCGGCGGGCTGTACGGCGTCGCGATCGGAGGGCTGTTCGCCGGCGAATCGATGTTCCACGAGGAGCGCGACGCGTCGAAGGTCGCCCTCATGGGACTGGTCGAGCTGCTCGACGACGGTCAGGCGGGCCGGCTGCTCGACGTGCAGTGGTCGACGCCGCACCTGATGAGCCTCGGCGTTGTGGAGTGCTGGCGCGCGGACTATCTGGAGAAGCTGCACCAGGCGCTCGCCCTTCCGCTCCCCAAGCAATGGGCCTAGGCGTTGTTGACGGCACTGCGGGCAGCGGCGTTTCCCGACGGGCTCGACGGCGGGGTCAGCTTGCGGTGGCGCGACCCTCGTCGTGCGCGAACGCCCACTCGGTGAAGGACGGACTGTCCGCGGGCTCGGTGAACTCAGGAAAAGAGGACTCGCCCGTCTCGATCGGAAGCACCGGCTCCAGGGGCGGTTGCGGAGGCGCCGACTGCGCCGCGTGAGCTGACAGGTGGATGCCGGGAGCATCGCGGAGCCCGTCGACAAGGGCGTCGATGAACTCGTTGACGTCTTCCTTGGCCAGCCGGAAGGTGCCCGCGCACAGCCCGTCACGCCACATCGACAGCACCACGAGATCAGCTTCGTGGTGCCAGGTGAGGCGCATCGCCCGCCCGTTTCCACGGGCATCGAGGAAGACCTCGCCATGAGGCCTGTCGGGCTGCGCGGACATTCCGCCACTATGCCCCGCCTGAGTGTGGACGGGCAACCAAAACCAGAGATTCTGTGCAGGACTTGGCAGTATGGGGGGATGCCCGAGCTGCCGGAGGTGCAAGCGCTGGCCCGCGACCTGGCCACCCGACTCGACGGTCGCGCCGTGGCGCGTCTGGATATCGTGGCATTCTCCGCGTTGAAGACATATGACCCACCGGTCGCGGCCCTCTCCGGGCTGTTCGTGGCCGGCGTCGCGCGCCACGGCAAGTTCCTCGACATCGCCGTCGACGACCTGCACGTGGTCGTGCACCTGGCACGTGGCGGCTGGATCCGCTGGCGCGACGAGGTGCCGGCGACGCCGCCGCGGCCCGGCAAGAACCCCTTGGCTGCTCGTCTCGTGCTCGACAACGACTCGGGTCTCGACTTCACGGAGGCCGGCACCAAGAAGGGTCTCGCGATCTACGTGGTCCGCGACCCGGTCGACGTACCCGGGATTTCTCGACTCGGACCCGACCCGCTGGGCGACGACTTCACCCCCGAGGTCCTCGCCCGCATCCTGGCCAGGGCCGGGCGCGCACAGATCAAAGGCGTTCTGCGCGAGCAGTCGATCATCGCCGGCATCGGCAACGCTTACTCAGACGAAATCCTGCACGTCGCGAAGATGTCGCCGTTCAAGCCGGCCGCCATGCCGCCGGAGGACCAGGCGACCCTGTATGACGCCATCGGCGTCACGTTGCGCGACGCAATCGCCCGGTCGGACGGACTGGCCGCGAGCGAGCTGAAGAAGGAGAAGAAGTCCGGCCTGCGGGTGCACGGCCGGACCGGCCAGCCCTGCCCCGTCTGCGGAGACACCGTGCGCGAGGTCTCGTTCGCCGACTCCTCGCTGCAGTACTGTCCGACCTGCCAGACCGGCGGCAAGCCGCTCGCCGACCGTCGCCTGTCGCGCCTGTTGAAGTAATCCGGCCCCACCGGGCCGAGTGAGTTGCCGCGAGTTGGCCGCGGCGACTAGGTTCTTGCGATTGTGCATGCGGACCTGCGGACCTACGGACGGTTGTTCGTCGCCGGGTTCCGTCGCCAGGCGGCATACCGCCTCGCGATGTACGCCGGCCTCGCTACCAACGTCGTCTTCGGCTTCATCCGCAGCGCCATCCTGTTCGCAGCGGTCGAGAGCGCCGGTGGGGAGCTCGCGGGTTACTCGGCCGGCACGATCAGCGCGTACGTGTGGCTGAGTCAGGGTCTGCTCGGAGCGATCCAGATGAATGGTGCCGCCGAGGTGGGCGACCGGGTCCGTACCGGCGACGTTGCGGTCGACTTCACCCGGCCAGTCGACCTGCAGACCTGGCACTTGGCCGAGGACATGGGTCGGGCGTTGTTCACGGTGATCCCGCGCGGACTTCCGAGCGTCCTCGTCGGGGCGTTGACCTTCGGGCTGGTCATGCCGGGCACGCTCATGCCCTACGTGCTCGGGATGTTCAGCATCGTGATCGGAGTCGCGATCTCGTTCTACGGCCGGTTCGCGGTCAACATCCTGGGCTTCTGGCTCATGGACGTTCGTGGGGTGCGCAGTCTCTACATGGTGACGTCGACGTTCCTGGCAGGGCTCTTCGTGCCGGTCTCGATGTTTCCCGACTGGCTGAGGGCCCTGGCCTACTTGACGCCGTTTCCGTCGATCCTGCAGTCTCCGGTCGACGTGATCTCGGGTCACGTGACCGGCACCGAGGCGTTCGCGACCGTGGGGATGCAGTTCTTCTGGCTCGTCGCGACCGGTGTGGTCGGGCGAGTCATGCTCAACGCCGGCCGACAGAAGCTGGTGGTGCAGGGTGGCTGACGTCACCGCCTCTGTCACGGCGCCGACCCGGCACGATAGCTGGTTCGGGCCCTACCGCGCCGTGATCGCCTCCCGGATCCGGGCGCAGCGTGCCTACCCGACCGGGTTCGCCCTGGATATCGCCAGCTCACTGCTGATCGGCCTGACGGAGTTTGCCGAGATGTTTGTGATCTTCCACAACGTCAGCGTGCTCGGGGGTCTCGACTTCGACGCAATGCTGCTCCTGTTCGGACTCTCCAACCTGTCTTGGTCGATCGCTGACATGGTGGTGGGACATGTCGACACTCTGCCGACGTACGTGCGGGCGGGGACCCTCGAGGCGTTCTTCCTGCGCCCGCAGCCGGTCCTCGCCCAGCTGATCACGAGCGAGTTCACGCTACGGCGGCTCGCGCGGCTGTCGGTCGGGCTCGTCACGATGATGATCGGGCTGGTGAAGAACAACGTCGACTGGGGGGTTGACGTGGTCGTGATGCTGGCCCTTGTGGTGGTCTTCGGGTCCCTGATCTTCGCAGCCTGCTTCGTGGCCGCGGCGTCTTTGCAGTTCTTCCTCATCAACGGAGCCGAGCTGACGAACACCTTCACGTACGGAGGGTCCTACGCGTCGGCACAGCCCGCCTCGGTTTTCCCCACGCCGCTGAAGGTGGTCTTCGGGTACCTCGTCCCGGTGACTTTCACGGCGTACCTGCCCACGCTGTGGATCCTCGGACTGCCCGGTCCGGCACTGCTGCCCGCGTGGCTGGCTTGGTGGCTGCCGGTCGCCGCCGTCTGGACCTGGACGATGGCCCTGCTGTTGTGGCGGTGGGGCAGTCGCCACTACCAAGGAGGCGGTGGATGACCGACCCGATCATCGAGCTCTCGTCGTTGACCCGCGAGTTCGTCGTACGACGCAAGATCGATGGACGACGCCGGGTGCGGCAGACGCTGACCGCCGTCGATGCCATGTCCTGGCGCGTCGATCCCGGTGAGTCCGTCGGATACATCGGGGCGAACGGCGCCGGGAAGTCCACCACGATCAAGATGCTCAGCGGCATCCTGGTCCCGACGTCAGGCACGGTGCTGACCTGCGGGCTCGAGCCCGTCCGCCAGCGGCGCGACCTCGCGAGACGGATCGGCGTCGTGTTCGGGCAGCGCTCGCAGCTGTGGTGGGACCTGCCACTGCACGAGTCGTTCTCCCTCCTGGCGGCGATCCATCAGCTCGAACCAGCGTCGGCTCAGAGCCGGACCCGTGAGCTCGTCGACCGGCTCGAGATGGGTGACACCCTCGACACCCCCGTGCGCCAGCTGTCCCTGGGGCAGCGGATGCGAGCCGAGATCGCCGCCGCGCTGATCCACGCTCCGCGGCTGCTCGTCCTCGACGAGCCGACGATCGGCCTCGACGTGTTGTCCAAGGCGAGGCTGCGCGAGTTCCTGATCCACGAGCGAGCGGAGCATGGCACGACGTTGCTCCTCACGACCCATGACATGGGCGACATCGAGCGGTTGTGCGACCGGGTGCTGGTGGTCGATCACGGCCGCCTCGTGTATGACGGCACTCTCCCCGGGCTCGGCGCGATGGCTGGCGCTCAACGGCTGCTCGTGGTCGACCTGGTCGAACCGTCGACGGACCTCGTGGACGTTCCGAACACCACGCATGTGGGTAGCGAAGCCGACGGTCTGCGGCAGCGGCTGGCGTTCGACGCGGCGCAGACGACCGCAGCCGAGGTGCTGGCGGCAGTGGCCACCCGAGCCGAGGTGCGGGACCTCTCGATCGAGGAGCCCGACATCGAGGACGTCGTACGCCGGATCTACCAGACCCAGCGCTGACGCCTAGCCCGGCGGCAGCCTGCTTGTTGGGCGCCGGACGACCTGGTCACCGAACTGCCAGGGGGTGCTGGTCACCGCGACAGGGTAAAGGCTCGCTTGACCCAGGTGTAAGGCTGGGGGCATGACTCAGCAGATCCCCGAAGTCGACGTGTCCGGTGTTCCCGTTGACATGCCGCCCGCGCTGACGGTTCTCGACGTGCGCGAGGACGCCGAGTGGGCAGCCGGGCACATCGAAGGGGCCAAGCACATCCCGTTGATGCAGTTGCCGAACCGGCTGGACGAGCTGCCCGACGACAGCCAGGTGCTCGTCGTCTGCCGCAGCGGAGCGCGGTCGGCCCAGGCCACGGCCTTCCTGAACGCGCACGGTCGTGACGCGGTCAACCTCGCCGGGGGCCTGGTGGCGTGGTCACGGTCCCGTCGCCCGATGGTCGCCGACGGGGCAGCGCCGCCCCATGTGTCCTAGCCGCCGGCAGCGTCATCGTGAGCTGGACGACACGCGCTAGCCGTCCATACATCAATCTAGGGAAAACACTAGACAAGGCCATACCGTCGTAGCATGGATCCGATCCGGAACCCCTACGCGCCCGGGGCCGGGCAGCGGCCGCCTGAGCTGGCTGGTCGTGACCGTGAGCTCAAGCAGTTCGAGATCACCCTCGAACGGGTGGCGGCAGGACGCCCAGAGCGCTCACTCGTGCTGTCGGGTCTGCGAGGTGTCGGCAAGACCGTTCTGCTCAACGCCTTGCGCAGCCTCGCCGTGCAACGCTTCTGGGGCACGGGGAAGTTCGAGGCTCGCCCCGACCAGAGCATCCGCATCCCGGTGGCTCAGGCACTGCATGCGGCCGTGCGGGACATCGGCTTCCGCCACCGCGACCCCGACCGCGTCGACACGGTCACGGGGGTCGTGAAGGCGTACGCGCAGCGCACCGGGATGGCCGACCGCAAAGGTCACCGCTGGACGCCGCCGCTCGACGTGCCGGCGGTCAAGGGTCGGGCCGACTCCGGCGATCTCGAGCTCGACCTCACCGAGCTGTTCAGCGATGTCGCCGAGCTCGCCCGTGACCTCGGCGTCGGCGTCGCCGTGTACATCGACGAGATGCAGGACATCAGCACCGACGAGCTCTCGGCGTTGTGCGGAGCCTGCCACGAGATCAGCCAGCAGGGCGCACCGCTCGTGGTGGTGGGGGCTGGGCTGCCCCATCTGCCGGCCGCCCTCGCCGCCTCCAAGTCGTATGCCGAACGGCTCTTCCACTACCGGGCGGTCGACCGCCTCCACCGTCCGGACGCCGACCGGGCCCTCCTGGTTCCTGCCTCGTCCGAGTCCGTCGGGTATGACGACGACGCTCTGGCCGAGCTCTACCACCTCACCGACGGCTACCCCTACTTCGTGCAGGCCTACGGCAAGGTCACCTGGGACTGCGCCCCGTCGTCGCCGATCACCGCGACCGACGTCAAGGAGGCGGCACCTCTCGCCGAGGCAGAGCTCGCGATCGGGTTCTTCGGCGCGCGTTTCGACCGTGCCACCCCGGCCGAACGTGACTACATGAGAGCGATGGCCGACCTCGGAGTCGAGTCGGAGGACGGCCCGGTTCCGACGGCCGACGTCGCCGCCAACCTTGGCCGCAAGCCGTCCTCGCTGTCGCCCGCGCGGGACGGCTTGATCAAGAAGGGACTGGTTTTCGCCGAGGAGCGCGGGGTCGTGCGCTTCACCGTGCCGCACTTCGGCCAGTTCCTGCGTTCGCAACGCGACTGAGCCCGACTGAGCCGCCGTGGCCGCGAAGATCACACCTGGTGGCTTGGGTACGCTCGGCTCGTTCCGAAGCGCGAGCCCGATGATGGAGGAAGCCCGTGTTGACCTGTCCCCGCTGCGGGCTGCAGAACGAACCCGGGATCGCAGCATGCGCCCGGTGCGGGCTCCCCGTCGACATACTCCCGCGTCGTTCCGCGCCGTCCTCGGGGCCGTCCGCGCCTCATCAGGACCCGCCGAGTCCGGGCGTTCCGCAGCGAGCACCGGCGGTGGCGCGTCCTGGCTACGGTCCGCCCCCGGACCAGCCCCCGGGCTACCCACCACCGACCTACGGCGCATCAGGCCCGCCACCGGCCTACGAACCACCAGGCCCACCACCGACCTACGGCGCACCGGGCCGCCCGCCGCCCGCAGCCCCGGTCCATGGCCGGCCGGCCGGGTCACCCTTCGGACCTTCGAGCCTGCTCCAGGACCGCGGCACCGCCGCCACTGCGGGCGTTCTGGCGCTGAGTGCCCTGCTCTCGTTGGTGTACGCCGGCTGGGCTTTCACGGCCCGCCGGGGAATCTTCGCTGACTTCTCCCATGGTGTCGGCGTCACCAACGCGCAGGCCACCTCCAGCGATCGCCTCGACACGGCGCTGCTGCTCGTGGCGAGCCTGCTCGCAGTAGCCGCCCTCGCCCTATGGGTGACGAGGACCGTCAACGCGGGCAAGGTCGAGGGTGGACTCGAGCTCGGCGGCTTCGCGCTCACCGGGCTCGGGGTTGTCGTCGTGCTCATCGGGCTCTATGTCTCGAGCACGATCGTCGGCGCCGGCGACCGGGTCTCTCAAGGCGATCGAGGGGTGACGGCCACCGTCGTGACCGGAGCGGGTTTCCTGATCATCGCAACCGGGCTGGCGCTCGGTGCGCTGGCCGTCTGGTCCGGCCGGGATCACCCGCACGGGGGCCATGCGGGCGGTCATCGACCGTTCGGGGCCAGCGGTCATCCGCACGCCTGACCCGACGCGCCGACGCCGGTGCCGAGGTATTGACCTCTGCGCCCGCCCCGGCGTGCCACGATTGACGCGTGACGAAGAGCCGCGGCCTCGGGCTACGTCTGCGTCGGAGGCCGACCATCTCGTGGTCCCCGAGCGTCGAGCCTCCACAGGTGGTGGCCCACCGTGGCTCCAGTGACGCCAAGCCGGAGCACACGCTGGCGGCGTACGTGCACGCGTTGGACGAAGGCGCCGAGGCGCTCGAGTGTGACGTGCGGATGACGGCCGACGGTCATCTCGTCTGCGTCCACGACCGGCGGATTGAGCGCACCAGCAGCGGCAAGGGTGCCGTCTCGACCCTGCACCTGCAGCAGCTCGAGGCGCTGGACTGGTCGTCGTGGAAACAGCCGTGGGCCGACCTGAACGACGAGGCTGAGGATGCGGCCGAGGCCGAGGCGGCCACGCACAAGTCGATCCTTACGCTCCAACGGCTGCTCGACACGGTGCGCGACTACGACCGGCGGGTCGAGATCGCGATCGAGACCAAGCACCCGACCCGGTTCGCCGGTCAGGTCGAACAGCGCCTCGTGGAGCTGCTGGACCGGTACGGCTGGGCTCGGCCGCGTCGCGGCACCACCTCGCCCGTGCGGGTCATGAGCTTCTCCTGGATGAGTCTGCGGCGCTGCCTGGAGCTGGCCCCGACCCTGCAGACGGTGTACCTGATGGACCGGGTGCCCTTGCGCTTTCGGGACGGGTCACTCCCGCTCGGCGCCAGTGTCGCCGGGCCCTCGATCGACATCGTCCGTGCCCATCCGGAGTACGTCGCCAAGGCGCACGCGGCCGGCCACCAGGTCCACGTCTGGACCGTCAACCACCCCGTCGACGTCGAGCTCTGCGCTGCCCTGGGCGTGGATGCCGTGATCACCGACAAGCCCGGTGCGACCCTGCGGCTGCTCCAGGAACGCACCGCGTGACGCTCCACATCGGGAGGGTACCGACGACAGCTCCGGCTGAGCCATCTCTTGCCAACGGGCGCATCACTGGTCACAGTGGTGGGCGTGAGTGCGCGATGAGCCCGGACGTGACGGCAGGTCAGCCCGGGCTTGAGTTATGGACCTTTCCGTTCGCCGCGCGCGCCGTGCGCGCCGCCCGGACGACGGTCAGTGGTGTCCTGAGCCGGCTCGGGGCCGACGCCACGATCATCGATGACGCCCGTCTCGTCATCAGCGAGCTGCTCGGCAACGCCTTGCGCCATGCGCGTCCGCTTCCGGACGGCACGATCCAGGTCGGCCTGCACGTGGAGGCCGACACGGTACGGCTGTTCGTGATCGATGGCGGCTCACCGACGCTGCCCACCCTGCTCAATCCGCCGCCGCTCGCGCTCGGCGGCCGCGGTCTCTCCATCGTGCGCACCCTGACCCGCGACTGGGGCGTGCAGGAGACCCGCGCAGGAAACACCGTCTTCGGCGTGCTCGCCCTCGCCTGAGTCCCTACCTTCGTCCGCACCCCGGTCGTGGTGTCAGTTCCCGGTTGCGCCAAACTTGCAGCCTGTTCCAGGCGCCTCGCTTCAAGGAGCCGCCGCGTCCGACGGGAAGGCCGCAGCCATGGGCAAGAAGGTACGTTCGCGGGCTCCGATCCCCAATCCCGACGGGATCGGCCCCCGCCAGCCGTGCCCCTGTGGATCGGGCAAGCGGTTCAAGGCCTGTCATGGCGGTGCGGACGGCGGCAGCGGTGCCTACGTCGTCCGGACCTTCGCCGGGCTGCCCGGTGAGTGCGACTGGGTGGCCATGCGCGAGTTCCTGCCGGCAGCAAGAGCAGAGCTCACCCTGCTGCCGACGGCGTTCGACGGCCTGGGCAAGGAGGCGGCCGCCTCGGTCGTCACCGTGCTTCCGGGGATAGCTCCGGCGCAGCGGCGGCGTGACGGTGACGTCTGGGTCGCCGTGCAGGTGACCCATCAGTCCGGTGACCCGAGCCGCGACTTCGCTGAGGCACTCCGGCAGGGGCTCGCTGCTGAGCCCGGTACGACGGTCGTGATCCCCGAGCTGCCCGCCCGCGGCCCACGGTTGCAGGACGTCCTCGACCCGGCCGGCAGCTTCGACGTCGAGGTCATGTCCGGCTTCGACTTCTGGTTCGACGGGTCCGCCGAGGACGACGCGGCTGTCGCGGCCAGCCTCGAGCAGCTCAACTCCTCGATCGACCCGACCAGCCGGCTGGCCTCTGTCGAAGCCGCGTACTGGACGTCAGTCGGCGCGAAGGAACACCTGCGCTGGGTGCTGCCTTACGACGAGGAGAAGCTGCTCACCGCACTGGCGCGGCTCCACGCTGCCGACGCAGACCGGCTCCGCCCGGAGTCCCGCCTGGTGGGTTCGTTTCGCGCCCATGGGCTGCTCGTCCCCGTCTGGGACCTCCCTCTCGGGACCGGGTCCGAGGCCCTGGAGGAGCCGACACGCCGGTTCGCCGAGCGTCTCGGCGAGGCGCTCGCCGATCATTCGGCACTGTCGGACCAGGAGCGGTCGGCGCGTCATGGACTCGCCAACCGACAGATCACGATCCGGTAGTCGCCTGGTCAGCCCGCACTTGCCTCAGCCGGCGCAGGATGCAACAAAAGGTGACGGTCCGGGCCCCGTCAGCGCCTGCATAAGTTTGTATGCAACCGATCAGTAGCGAGCGCTTGTGTCTCGTCCCGATCCACTTTATGCTTCGGGGACACCCGGTCGTTGCTGTATCCCCCGTCAGTAACGGCCGGGTTCTCCATGTCCTGGGCCGACGGCCTGAGGCCTGCTCAGAGCGGGTCTCGTGAGACCGGACACGACATGCAGCGCGGCCCGCCGCGTCCCGAGCCGAGCTCCGAGCCGGCAATCGTCACCACATCAATTCCCGCCTCGCGGAGCCGTTCGTTCGTCTCCACGTTGCGCTCGTACGCGACAGCCACCCGAGGCGCGATCGCCAACGTGTTGTTGCCGTCGTCCCACTGCTCACGCTCGGCCGTGACCGGATCGAGGCCGGTGTCGATCTGGCGCAACGTGTCGATGCCCATCGCCTTCGCGGCGGCAACCAGGAACGGCTCGGCGTCGGCCACGGCCAGCTCGATCTGTGACTCGTCGGCGTGCGGCTCGCGGCAGGTCACAGCGTGGGCCGACAAGGTGTCAGCAACATTGGGGTACATGACGATCGAGTCGACGTCGACCATCGTGCACACCGTGTCGAGGTGCATGGTGGCTCGCTCCTGCGCTATCGGGACGGCGAGGACCGTATGGGCGACCCCATCGGCGAACACGCGCCGGGCAAAACGCTCGACCCCGGCTGGCGTCGTCCGCTCTCCGACGCCGACCGCGATCACGCCGGGGCCGAGCAGCAGCACGTCGCCGCCCTCGACGTGCTCCGCCTGCCACCCGTGGATGCGGGCGACGCCGGCGAAACGGGGATGGAAGCTGTAGATCAGCTCCGTCAGCTGGGTCTCACGGGATCGCGCCGGCATGGCCAAACTGGTCACGGCGACGCGATCACGCAGCCAGACGGACGAGTCGCGGGTGAACAGCAGGTTGGGGAGCGGGTCGATCAGGAAGTCGTCGCTCGCGAGCAGGCTCGTGACCAGCCCGTGGCCGCCACGGACCTCGTCGTTGCGGACACCGGCGGTGATCGACGTGGCCAGCTGGTCAGGGGTCTGGTGCTCGAGCGCGCCGTGCAGGTAGCGGCGCAGGGTGTCACCGAGCCGCAGGCTGGCGGTGACCTGGCCGATGGCCTGCGCTCGAGCACCCGGCTGCTCCAGCGTCTCGACCAGCAGGTCGACGAGGTAGAGCACCTCGACACCGCGATCGCGCAGCGCCTGGGAGAACGTGTCGTGTTCCTCCTGCGCGCGACCTACCCAGGGGATCCCGTCGAACAGCAGGGAGTCGTTGTTGCGCGGAGTGAGGCGTTTCAGCTCCGGTCCGGGCCGGTGCAGCAGGACCGTTCGGAGTCGGCCGACTTCGCTGTCTGCTCCCAGCGGGACCTCGAGACTCGTCATGGTGGAGAGCCTAATGCCGGCCGGTCAGGCAGTCGCCAGCTGAATGACGCCGATGGCCACGAAGACGAGACAGACACTGCCCGCGATGTAGTGCAGGACCGAGAGGCGCATGTAGCGCAGCAGGACACGACCCCCCACGACGGCCAGGCCGGAGACGGCCAACAGTGCCGCCCACGAGCCGATGAACACCGAGACGGGGGAGCCGTACTTCGCCACCAGGTTGAGCGTGAGGATCTGCGACAGGTCGCCCCACTCGGCAGCGAACAGCACCAGGAACGACGCGAGGACGGCATGCCACCCCTTCTGGTCCCGCACGGCCTTGCGGGCGAACTCCTCTTCCTGCTCCTTCTCCTCGTCGTCCGCGTGCGGGGCGGCTCGGAACAAGACAACGGCGCCGATCAGGAACATGAGACTGCTCAGGGCGTGCACGACCCACTCCGGCAGGAGGGAGACGACCTGGCCGGCTGACACCGCTACCAGGCACTGGACTCCGAACGCCAGCCCGACGCCGATCCAGACCGCAAGGGGGCGATAGCGGGTGGACAGGACCAGGGCTGCGACGAACGTCTTGTCGGGTAGCTCGACCGGGAAGATCAGCCCGAAGCTGAGCGCGAGCACGTGCCAGTCCATGCAGTACCCAACGGTCGACGACGGGAGGACCGGGTGAGTCTACGACACGGACAGCTCCCCCCGCCCCGCCCGTCGGTCGCCGGTGGTGATGAGGCCGCAGACTGGTGGGTCAGCGCTCCCAGAAGTGTGCCGAGGCGGCGATCGCGTCGGCCATGACCGCCTTCATGGGGCGCTCGAGTGCCTTCGCGGCGGCTGCCACGTCTTCGTACTCGGGTTGGACGTTGACGACGTGTCCGTTGGTCAGCGCGAGCTTGACGCCGATGGGTCGGTCGTCGACCTCGATCTTCTCGATCTGGCGGTCGAGCTCGTGCTTGCCGACGTACGTCTCACGCAGCCCGATGGCCGACGTCTCGGTGAAGATGATCTGGCGCACGTCGACAGCGGCGCCGGCCTTGAGCAGCACGGACAGCGTGTACGCCGGGCGACCCTTCTTCATGATGATGGGCGTCAGCCAGGCGTCGGAGGCGCCGGAGTCGAGCAGCCGCTGGAGCGTCGCCGGCCACAACCTCGGGTCGAGGTCGTCGACGTTGGTCTCGTAGAGAACCGCCTGCGCCAGCGTGGCCTCGTGCGGGACGCCGAGGAAGATGCGGACGACGTTGGCGTGGTTCTCGAAGTCTTTGGTGCCGCAGCCTGTGCCGATCTGGTCGACCGTCATCATCGGCTGCGCGCCCCAGGACGTGACCCAGTGCGAGAGCAGCGCGGCCCCGGTCGGGGTGCACATCTCGGTCTTGATCTGACCGGCGTACGTCGGCGCTCCGCGCAACATCGCGACGACGGCGGGGGGCGGGATGCTCATCTCACCGTGGCTGGTGGACACCGTGCCCGAACCGACTGCCACCGGGCTGCAGATGAGCTCCGACAGGCCGAGGCTGACGAACCCGGCGCAGACCCCGACGATGTCGGCGATCGCGTCGAGGGCACCGACCTCGTGGAATTGGACCTCGTTGACGCTGACGCCGTGCACAGCGGCCTCGGCGGCGCCGAGCTTGCTGAACACCTCGATCGCGTGTCGCTTGACCTCCGGCTGCAAGGTGGC
>JANLYC010000027.1:0-5356 GCA_031365435.1 Nocardioidaceae bacterium | reverse complement strand
CTCATCGACCCTGCCCAGGACAGGCTGGAACTGGTAGGGGGTGTCGCCCGTCGCATCCTGGCCAGGCAGGGTCACCCGGCCAAGGTGACGTTGACGCGCGATCTCGACGCCGGGGTCGCGGACGCCGACGCCGTTCTTCTGCAGTTGCGCGTGGGTGGCCAGGATGCACGCCGCGGGGACGAGACCTGGCCGCTGGAGTGTGGCTGCGTCGGGCAGGAGACCACGGGCGCAGGCGGGCTGGCCAAGGCGCTCCGGACGGTGCCCGTCGTCCTCGACATCGCCGAACGCGTGGCGAGGAACAGCCCGCATGCCTGGATCATCGACTTCACCAACCCGGTGGGCATCGTCACCAGGGCGCTGCTCGAGGCGGGCCATCGCACCGTGGGCCTCTGCAACGTCGCCATCGGATTCCAGCGCCGCTTCGCGGCCATGCTCGGAGTGGATCCGGCAGAGGTGTCGCTCGACCACGTCGGTCTGAACCATCTGACGTGGGAACGGGCCGTGCGCGTGGGGGGCGCCGATGTGTTGCCAGGCCTCCTCGCTGAGCACGCCGACGCCATCGCGCGGGACGTTCAACTGCCCGTCGACCTGCTGCGCGAGCTCGGGGTCGTGCCCTCGTACTACCTGCGCTACTTCTACGCTCACGACGAAGTCGTCGCCGAGCTCTTGACCGGCCCTTCCCGCGCCGCCGAGGTTGCCGCGATCGAGCGAGAGCTGCTCACCCTGTATGCCGATCCGGCCCTCGACGAGAAGCCTGCGCTGCTGGGTCAACGCGGCGGTGCCTTCTACTCGGAGGCGGCCGTCGACCTCACCGCAGCACTGCTGGCGCCGGAGCCAGACAAGTCCGTCCAGGTCGTGAACACCCGCAACGACGGGACGTTGCCGTTCCTTCCGGACGACGCGGTGATCGAGGTTCCCGCTCGGATCGGCCCCGCGGGGGCGAAGCCACTGCACGTGTCACCACTCGAGCCGTTGTATGCCGGGCTCGTCGGTGCGGTGACGGCGTACGAGCAGCTGGCGCTCGAGGCAGCTCTGCACGGGGGCCGTCGGCGGGTCTTCCAGGCCTTGCTGGCGCATCCTCTAGTCGGACAGATCGACCGAGCCAACGCGCTGACCGACCGGCTCATCGCGCACAACCTCGACTACCTGGACTGGGCCTGAGATGGACGCTCCACGGTCTGAGGGCTCCGCCGCCGAAGGCCGCGCCGCCGTGCTCGCCATCGACGCCGGTAACAGCAAGACCGACGTGGCTCTGCTCGGTGCCGACGGTCAGGTCCTGGCGGTAGCAAGGGGTCGAGGCTTCATCCCACACCTCGTCGGCGCCACGGTGGCCGTCGCCGGCCTGGTCCCGCTGGTCGATGAGGTGGTCAGGGTGGCCGGACTGGTGACCCGGCCGGGCGAGCACGTCGTCCAGCACGTGTCCGCGTGTCTGGCCAACGCCGACTTCCCAGCGGAGCAAGACCTGTTGAAGGAGGCGATCGACGCACACGGGTGGGGCGCCTCCAGCGGGGTGCTGAACGACACGTTCGCGCTGCTGCGGGCGGGGTTGACCGGATCCTCGGGCATCGCCGTGATCTGTGGTGCAGGCATCAACTGCACCGGCGCGCGCGCGGATGGACGAACAGCTCGGTTCGCCGCGGTCGGCCGGATCTCCGGTGACTGGGGCGGAGGCGAGTTCCTGTGGCAGGCCGCGATGTGGGGGGCTGCTCGCGCTGAGGACGGCCGCGGGGACGAGACCCGGCTCAGCACAGTCCTACCCGGCCATTTCGGCCTGGACTCGATGCACGCGCTCATCGAGGCCATCCACCTCGGAGTCATCGCCGAGCATCGGGGGCTGGAGCTGACGCCGCTGCTGTTCGAGGTGGCCGAGTCCGGAGACGAGGTCGCCGCCGGCATCGTTCGGCGCCAGGCCCGCGAGATCGTGTCGCTGGCGGTCGCAGCGATGCGTCGTCTCGACCTGCTCGACGAGCCGGTCGAGGTCCTGCTCGGTGGTGGGGTGCTGACGGCCGGCCACCCCTTGCTCTTGACGTCGATCGACGAACAGCTCGCGGTCAAGGCGCCGGCGGCGATGACGCGGGTGGTGACCGCACCCCCTGTCGTCGGCGCCGCACTGCTGGGTCTCGATCACATCGGTGCAAGTCCGGGTGCCGAGTCACGGCTCCGGTCGGCGTTCGAGACTCGTGGGTATCGGCCGGTTGACCACCGCCACCGCTCATGAGGCGGTGGGAGTCATGGTTTGGCTGGATAGGGTGCCACTGTGACGACGCATCCGACCGTGGCTCAGCTGGTCGACGTGATCGAGGAACGTTTCCCGACCGCCTGGGCCGGTCAGGGCGATCCGGTCGGGCTGGTTGTCGGCGATCCGGCCGCAAGCGTCGAGCGTGTCCTGTTCGCGGTCGATCCTGTCCGCGCCGTCGTGGACGAGGCGATCTCGCTGGGGGTGCAGGCTCTCGTCGTCCATCACCCATTGCTCTTCCGGGCGGTGTACTCGGTGGCTGCGGTCGAACCCAAGGGCAGGGTCGTCCACGATCTCATCCGGCACGGAATCGCACTCTACGTGGCGCACACCAACGCCGATTCACCACAGCACGGGGTGTCGGAGTCGATGGCCCTGGCGCTGGGGCTCTGCGACCTCAGACCCTTGCGTGCCGACCCGTCCGACCCGCTGGACAAGCTGGTCACGTTCGTGCCAGTCGAGGATGCGCAGCGCGTCGTCGACGCGCTGGCCGACGCCGGAGCCGGTCGTGTCGGTGACTATGACCGCTGTGCCTTCCTGACCGCGGGGGAGGGGACGTTCCGGCCAGGCGTCGAGGCGAACCCCACGATCGGTGCGCCCGGCGAGATCGAGGTCGTCACCGAGACACGTGTCGAGATGGTGCTCGCCAGAGGTCGGCGCGACGCTGTGGTCGCCGCACTACGAGCAGTGCATCCGTACGAGGAACCCGCGTTCGACATCGTCGAGATGGTGGCCTGGCCCGGAACGCGTGGTGACGGTCGGGTCGGCAGGTTGGAACAGCCGGTGACGCTGCGCGACTTCGCGACCCAGGTGGCGTCCGGTCTGCCCTCGACCGCTGTCGGTGCGCGGGTCTCGGGTGACCTGGATCGCGAGGTACGCACGGTCGCGGTGCTCGGAGGCGCCGGCGACTTCCGGCTCGATGACGCCCGCAGGGCCGGTGTGGACGTCTACGTCACCTCCGACCTCCGGCACCACCCTGCGTCGGAGTTCCGCGAGCACGACGGTCCCGCGTTGGTCGACGTACCCCATTGGGCCGCAGAGTGGACCTGGTTGCCTGTCGCCGAGCGCGTGTTGACGGGAGATCTGACGGCCCGCGGGCTGGACGTCACGACTGCCGTATCGCGTATCTGCACTGATCCGTGGAACCATCGAGCCCCGAGTCCCTAACGACTGACAACCCACGCATGAGGAGAAGACGCTGAAAGCCGACCCGTTCGCCCAGCTCAAGCTGCTCGACCTGCAGGTCGTCGACCGACGACTAGACCAGCTCGCCCACCGGTTGAAGAACCTGCCGGAGCACACTGCCCTGGTTGCACTCGCCGAGCGTCGCACCGACGTGTCGGCACGCCTCGGCCGGGCTGAGACGGAGGTGGCAGACCTCGGTCGCGAGCAACGCAAGGCCGACGCCGACGTCGAGCAGGTCAAGGCGCGGCGCGCCCGCGACCGGGAGCGGATCGACGGAGGTGCCGTCAGCGACCCCAAGCAGCTGCAGGCGATGCAACACGAGGTCGTCGCGCTCGACAAACGGATCAGCGACCTCGAGGACGAGGAGCTCCTCGTCATGGAACGGCTCGAAACAGCCCAGCAGGAGTATGACGCCCTGGCGGCAGAGCTCGCCGAGATAGAGAAATCCGGCACCGACCAGCTCGCCACCCGCGACGCCGCCGCCGCGGACATCGCGGCCCAGGAAAAGGAGGCGCGTGCGGAGCGGGATGCGCTCGCCGGTGAGATGCCCGCCGATCTGCTGGCCCTGTACGAGAAGCTGCGTGCCCAGCTCGGTGGCGTCGGCGTCGGGGCTTTGCACCAGAAGCGGTGTGGTGGGTGTCAGCTCAATGTCGGGGCGGCCGACCTGGCGCGGATGGCGGTGGCACCATCCGACGAGGTACTGCGCTGTGAGGAATGCGACCGGATCCTGGTCCGGACTCCCGAGTCAGGAATCTGAGTACGACCGTGACACGGAGGAGCGAGCATGTCCACGTGCTCATCGAGGCGGACGGCGGGTCGCGAGGCAACCCGGGACCGGCCGGCTTCGGTGCCCTCATCCGGGACGCTGACACGGGTGCGGTGATCGCCGAGGCGGCCGAGTCGATCGGGCGGGCCACCAACAACGTCGCGGAGTACCGGGGATTGATCGCCGGTCTCGAGCTCTTCCTCGAGCACACCCCGGATGCCGAGCTCGAGGTCCGGATGGACTCCAAGCTGGTCGTCGAGCAGATGGCCGGCCGCTGGAAGGTCAAACACCCGGACATGCGTCCGCTGGCCATCCAGGCTCAGCGGCTCGCGCCGTTCGGCACGGTGTGGACGTGGGTGCCGCGGGAGCGCAACAAGGCGGCCGACCGGCTGGCCAACCTCGCTATGGACGCCGCGGCGCGCGGCGAGGTCTTCCGCGTCGAAGGTGTGCACGACGGCCAGGACGTCGGGGAGACCCACGACAACCGGCCCGGCGATCCAACCCCGGACGCGATGGAGCCGCTGTGGGATGACAACACGTCCACCCAGGAACCACCTGCGACACCTCCGGTGCACACCCCGGTGCTGGGGTGGACCGGTCACGAGGGCGCCGCGACCACGCTCATCTTCCTGCGCCACGGGGTCACGGTGCACACGGCTGAGCGGAAGTTCTCCGGACCCGGCGGGGACAACCCGGGTCTCACCGACGAAGGATGGAGCCAGGCCTACCGGGCGGCCAAGGCGTTGCAGGCCGACGGTGGCGTCGACGCGATCCTGGCTTCGCCGTTGCAGCGCACCCAGGACACCGCCTCCGCGGTGGCCAAAGCGTTGGGGATCGAGCCCGTCACCGAGGACGACTTCCGCGAGTGTGCCTTCGGCGACTGGGACGGGCTGACGTTGCAGGAAGTTCGCGAACGGTGGCCCGACGAGCTCTCGGCGTGGCTGTCCTCCTTCGACGTCGCGCCGCCGGGGGGTGAAGCGGTGACGGCGGTGCAGCGGCGGGTCGAGGACGCGTTGGTGAGGACGTTGGCCGCGTACAGCGGTCAGACCGTGCTCGTGGTCAGCCACGTCACGCCGATCAAGCTGGCCGTCCGGTATTGCCTGGACGCTCCTCTCGCGTCGGTCAACCGGATGCTGCTGGCGCCGGCGTCGTTCACGACGTTGTCGTTC
>JANLYC010000010.1:0-2800 GCA_031365435.1 Nocardioidaceae bacterium | reverse complement strand
CTGTGCAGCGGTTTCCGCCCGGATCCACACCACGCCTAGAAACTCACCAGAGGGAGAACAACGACATGAGCAACAAAGCAGCCATCAGCCTGACCACCGGTCTCGAGGATCCCGAGCGCGTCACGGTGGCCTTGCTCGTCGCAGTCGGAGCCGCCGAAGCCGGTCGCCCGACCCTCATGTTCCTGACCAAGGAGGCGGTGCGCCTCGCCACGCGAGGGGTTGCCGTCGGGACCGCATGCGACGGCTGCCCCGACATCCCGTCGCTGATGAAGAGGCTGGGAGCTGCCGGCGGCACGTTGCAGGTCTGCCCCATCTGCTTCGAGGCACGCTCACTCGATCCGGACACGCTCGTCGACAACGCTGTCCTGGGCGGAACCGTCCAGCTGTGGGAGTGGATCGGCGACGAGGCGGCGACCACCTTCAGCTACTGACACCGTGGCGTCTCCCGCAACCGCAGGACCCGCCGTCCAGACGGTGGCACGATGGATCCATGGAGCGGGTTCCGCGGGCCACGCAGAAGTCCTCGGCTCCCCGCCGGGCTGAGCTCTTGGGCGCGCTCTCACTCGCGATCGACCTGGGCCTCGGTCAGCCCCTCGAACATGTATTGCGCAGCGCACTGATCGCGGACCGGCTGGCGGACCGCCTTGACTGCGACGAGGAACAGCGTGGCGCAGCCTTCTACGTGACGATGGTCATGTGGGTGGGCTGCCATGCCGACTCCCATGAGTACTCGCGCTGGTTCGGTGACGACATCGCCGTCCGCCGGGACTCCTACTCGGTGGACTGGAACGGCTTGCCGTACGCGCGGTTCCTGCTCCAGAACCTCGGACGCGGTCAGCCACTCCCGCACCGGATCATGATCGCCGGCGCGTTGTTACGAAGTGCGCGGGGCAATCTCACCCGGATGGTGGGCTCGCACTGCACCTCGGCCGGCCTGCTCGCGCAGCGGATCGGGTTGGGTGACGAGGTACGGGACGCCTTGGCATTCACGTTCGAGCGGTGGGACGGCAAGGGGCTTCCGCACGGGGTCGGAGGCGAGGCGATCCCGTTGGCGATGCGGATCGCCCAGGTCGCCGACGTCAGCGAGGTCCATCACCGGCTGCACGGCCCGGCGGCCGCGATCGAGACGGCGCGGCAACGTAGCGGGGGCCAGTTCGACCCTGGCGTCATCGACGCCCTCGTCAGCGCGCCGGAGGAGGTCCTCATCCCGCCGTCGACAGACGTATGGCGGGAGGCCATCGACCGCGCTCCGGCTGCTCAGCACCCTGCGGAACCCCACGAACTGACCGGGTTGATGACCGCACTCGGGGACTTCGTCGACCTCAAGAGCCCTTACACCGTAGGTCACTCACGCGCTGTGGCGGAGCTCGTCACGGCCGCCGCCAACCAGGCCGGCCTGTCTGCCCAGGACGTGGAGGTGCTCCAGCGCGCCGGTCACGTCCTCGACCTCGGCCGGATCGGGGTCTCCAACCTCATCTGGGAGAAGACCGGTCCGCTCGGGGCTGCTGAGCGCGAGCGGGTCAACATGCACCCTTACCTGACCGGCTGCATCCTCAGCAGGGTGGCGGGCCTGTCGGCAGAGTCCGCGCTCGCGGCCAACCATCACGAACGACTTGACGGCAGCGGCTATCCACGCGGGCTGTCCGGTGCGCAGCTCACCCTGCCGGACCAGCTGCTGGCGGCTGCCGACCTCTTCCAGTCGTCGCTGGAGCTCCGGCCGTACCGACCGGCGTACGACCGGGTCGGCGCGGTCCAGCGCCTCCGCGACGCCGCGGTGGCCACGCAGCTACGAGCTGACGCAGTCGAAGCAGTGCTCGCGGCCGCGGGAGAGCCGCCACCGCGCCGGGGCACCTGGCCGGACGGGTTGACCAACCGTGAGGTGGAGATCCTGCGCCTCGTGGCTCGTGCGCAGAGCACCAAGGACATCGCCCGGTCGCTGTCGCTGTCGGAGAAGACGGTTCGCAACCATGTCGAACACGTATTCGCGAAAACCGGGGTGAGCAGCCGGGTCGGGGCCAGCCTGTATGCCGTGGAGCACGGACTCGTGGGGCATGCCACCTCCGAGGCATCAGAGAGCGACTCATGAGAGCCGTGACCTTCGACCGCTATGGGCCGCCGGAGGTGCTGCGCATCGACGAGGTCGCGTGTCCCACGCCGGCGGACGACGAGGTTCTCGTCCGCGTGCACGCGACGACGGCGACCAGGAGTGACTCAGGCCTGCGCAGCGCCGAGTACTTCATCGCTCGCTTCTTCACCGGCCTGCGCCGGCCCCGGCGCGGACTCCGTCATCGACTACCTCACCGCGGACTTCACGAAGAACGGCGAGACGTATGACGTCGTCTTCGACGCCGTCGGCACGCAGTCGTTCCTGCGCTGCCGGCGCTCGGTCGCGCCGAACGGCATGTACATCACGACCGACCCCGGGTTCATGTGGCACGACGCGACCGTCTCGTTGTTCGCCAGGCGAGCAAAGCTGGGAATCGTCCGCTACCGCGAGGACGACCTCCGCGCGGTTGCGGACATGCTCGAGCGCGGCGAGTACCGCGCCGTGATAGACCGCACCTACGCGCTGGAGGACGTGGCCGACGCACACCGATACGTCGACACGCACCAGAAGACCGGCAACGTCGTGCTGATGATCCGATGAGCCGACGCCGGTGCGACGTCGGCCGATCGGCGGCTGTCGGCAGACGCGGGTAGCGTGCCGAGCATGGCTATCGCACGTTACCCAAGTTTCGTCCTCGACTGCCCGGACGCAGGCGCGCTCGCGACGTTCTACGGAGCCCTGCTGGACTGGGAG
>JANLYC010000644.1:0-3199 GCA_031365435.1 Nocardioidaceae bacterium | reverse complement strand
CGAGCTGCGTGACCGGTTGCTGAGTCGCTCCCACGGCAGTGACAGGGTCGTGCTCTGTGGATCGCTCCCCCCCTCGGCGCCTACCGCGTGGTACGCGGAGCTCACGGAGGAGCTGCATGCCGCAGGACGCCGGGTCGCGGTCGACACGTCCGGAGCGGCCCTGCTCGCGGCGGTCGGCAACTCCGCCCGACCCGACCTGCTCAAGCCCAACGCCGAGGAGCTGGCGTCGCTGACCGGAGACGACCCCGATCGCCTCGAGTCCGACCGCGGCGCGGCTGCGGACGCGGCCCGTCGACTGGTCGACGACGGCGTCGGCGCAGTCCTGCTCACCCTCGGTGCCGCCGGTGCACTCCTCGTCACGCCGGAGGGCACCTGGCTCGCCAGCCCGCCTCCCATCACCGTGCGCAGCACCGTCGGCGCTGGAGACGCCAGCCTCGCCGGCTATCTCCTGGCGGACCTGAGCGGGCTCGGTCCCGCCGACCGGCTCCGCGAGGCGGTCGCGTACGGCGCCGCAGCTGCTGCCCTTCCGGGTTCGACCATGCCTCGCGAGTCCGACCTGCACCGTGACGGCGTCGTCGTCACCAAACCCACCCACCGCTCATCGAGCGACCAACCAACAAGGAACCCCCGTGTCTGAGCTCATCACCCCCCAGCTGGTGGCGTTGGATGTCACCTACGGTGGCACGAAAGACGACGTCATCCGTGCCCTGGCGCGGCTCGTCGCCGATGCCGGTCGGAGCACGAACGCCGACGGCCTCGCCGACGACGCCTTCGCGCGCGAGTCCAAGTCCGTCACCGGTATGCCCGGTGGACTGGCCATCCCCCACTGCCGTTCCGAGCACGTGACGGCGCCGTCCCTCGCGTTTGCCCGGCTGTCGCCGCCGGTCGACTTCGGCGCGAAGGACGGGCCTGCCGATCTGGTGTTCATGATCGCGGCACCGGCCAGTGGCGACCAGGAGCACATGAAGCTGCTCACCAAGCTCGCGCGGGCTCTCGTCCGCAAGGACTTCACGGACGCCCTGCGGTCGGCCACGGCGACCGACGAGGTCGTCAGCCTGGTCTCCGCCGTCGTCACTCCGGAAGCGCCGTCGGGCGCGGGCGCCGTCCCATCGCAGAGCGCTGCGCCGGCGGCTGTTCCGGCCTCGCGCCACGCTGCCGAGCCGCGCACGATCGTGGCGGTCACGGCCTGCCCCACCGGGATCGCGCACACCTACATGGCTGCCGAGGCCCTCGAGGCCGCGGGGGCCAAGGCCGGGGTCACCCTAGTGGTCGAGCCGCAGGGGTCGGTGGGCGCTGAGAGGATCGATCCCCAGGTCATCGCCTCGGCCAGCGCCGTCATCTTCGCGACCGATGTCGGCGTACGCGACAAGGGCCGGTTCGCGGGCCTCCCGGAGATCTCGACCAGCGTCAAGAGCGGCATCCACGACGCCGACGAGCTCGTCTCGCGCGCCCTGGCGGCAGCGGACGACCCGAATGCTCCCCGCGTCGCCGGGGACAGCGGCGGCAGTGGCTCGTCCGGCCGCGGCGCGGTTGCCACCGGCGGTGGCGGTGGCGGCCTGGGCACCCAGGTCCGGACCGCGCTGCTGACCGGAGTCAGCTACATGATCCCGTTCGTCGCCGCCGGTGGCCTGCTCATCGCTCTCGGCTTCCTGCTCGGTGGCTACGAGCTCGCGCTCGGGGGCTACGGTCCCGGCAAGGACAAGGGCCTTGCGGACTTCGTGCTCGGCGGCTCCAGCCTCACCAACCTGCCGGCGGGCTCGTTGAGTCCGCACGCGCTGTTCGGCAGCGGCTTCATGTTGTTCCTCGGGGCGGCGCTGTTCAAGCTCGGCGCGCTGTCGTTCGGCTTCCTCGTACCCGCGCTGGCCGGCTACATCGCCTACGCGATCGCGGACCGACCCGGTATCGCTCCGGGCTTCACCGCAGGGGCAGTCGCGGGCTTCACAGGCGCCGGCTTCATCGGCGGCATCATCGGTGGTCTGCTCGCCGGCGTGGTGGCGCTGTGGATCTCCAGCTTCCAGGTTCCGCGCTTCGTCCGCGGTCTGATGCCGGTCGTGATCATCCCGTTGTTCGCGACCCTGATCTCCGGCGGACTCATGATCCTGGTGCTCGGAAAGCCGCTGTCGTGGTTGACGACGCAGCTCACCGATGGCCTCAGCAACATGAGCGGGACGTACGCCATCCTGCTCGGCGTCGTCCTCGGCCTGATGATGTGCTTCGACCTCGGCGGTCCGGTCAACAAGGCGGCATACGTCTTCGCCACCACGGGTCTCGGGGCGGATCCCAGCCCGGCCAACCTCAAGATCATGGCCGCGGTCATGCTGTCCGGCATGGTTCCGCCGTTGGCGATGGCGCTGGCCTCGACGGTCCGGCCGCACCTGTTCACCGAGCCCGAGCTCGAGAACGGCCGCGCGGCCTGGCTTCTCGGTGCGTCGTTCATCAGTGAAGGAGCCATCCCGTTCGCGGCGGCCGACCCGCTGCGCGTGATCCCGTCGATGATGGCCGGCGGAGCCGTCACGGGGGCCCTGTCCATGGCGTTCGACGTCCAGCTGCGTGCGCCGCACGGTGGCATCTTCGTGCTCTTCGCGGTGGACGGCGTGCTCGGCTTCCTGCTCGCCCTCGTCGCCGGCACGATCGTCGCAGCGGCGTGCGTGGTGGCGCTGAAGTCGATGCGCCGCAATGCTGAGCTGACGTCCGTCGAGGCATCCGTCCCGGTTGCCGTGTGACCCCACCGGCGCCAGCAGCACTGAGCGAGAGGAACACCATGGCCAGCATCACTGTGAAGGTCGGATCGTCCGTCGGCCTCCATGCCCGTCCCGCCACGATCATCTCCGAGAAGGCAGACGAGCTCGACGCCGACGTCACGATCGCCACTCCAGGCGGGGAGCCGGTCGACGCCGACTCGGCGCTGCTCATCATGACGCTCGGCGCCGGCCCCGGAGACGAGGTGATCGTCGCGAGCGACGACGAGGCGGCGGCACGTGTGATCGCCGACCTCATCGAGCTCGACCTGGACGACCCGAGCTACCCCGCCTGACCTTCCCCGTGGTACCGCATCTGCCCATCGTGGCCGCCGCGTTTGCCTAGTGAACTAGGCAAACGGTCAGTCCCCAAGTCGCGTTTGCCTTGTGAAGAAGCCAAACGGCATGTTCAAAAGGCAAAACCCACGGGCCCGTCCGGGGGTGTGTTCAGGGGGGGGCCA
>JANLYC010000139.1:0-2270 GCA_031365435.1 Nocardioidaceae bacterium | reverse complement strand
TCTCGCCGTGCGACCTGCCCCCGGAGCTCCTCGCGTGGGACGCGGAGGACCCGCCGGTGCAGCCGGTGTGGATGTTCGATGTCCCGATGTCCGCAGGTCTGGTCGCACGGCGAGAGGTGCACGAGCCGGGGGTCCACGGCCAATCCCTGTCCGACCGCCTTCAGCAGGGATTCCTTGCGGACCCACGTCGTCGCCCGGTCCTCGAGGCTGGTCGCCGTCTCGGCCGGGTGCAGGGCCACGCTGTCGAAGCCGACGAACGACGTCGGTGCGGCCGCCTCGACGTCCACCCCGACCGGACCGGTCCGGGTCAGGGCCACCACGACGAGGCCGGCGGCGCGGCTCACGCTGACGTAGGGGCTGATGCCTTCGGCTCGGGTGACGATCGGTCTGCCGTGCTCACTGCTCCCGCAGCGCGGGCATGCGTGCACGAGTCGGCTGGCGGATCCGGACGGCCATCGTCGACGAACCTCGGCCGAGATCAGGGCCTCGGCCGACCAGGCATCGATCGAGGCCCAGGCCACGAAGACCGGGTCCCCCGCGTCAACTCGCACCGCACCATCATCGCCGTTCGGTTTGGCTTGTCATGGCGGACATGCCAGGAGCGACCTCGGGGTCGTCGCGCCGCTACTCGATGCCTGTTCACTTCGAGGCGGTAGACATGGTTCATGACAACACTCCGCCCCGCCAGCGAACGCTACGAGGTCGGTTCGGACGCGCCCTTCCCGGGACCGAAGAAGCTGACGAAGCTGCCTGACGTCGAATCACTTGCACCGCCGGTCGAGGAGCAGATCGAGACGACGTACTTCGACACCGCCGATCTTGCCCTCACACGCGCGGGAATCACGATCTCCCGGCAGAGCGGCGGGCCGGCCGCCGGCTGGCACATCGAGCTGCCGACTGCCGGTGCTGCGCTCGACATCAGACTGCCACTGGGCCGAGCAGTCCACACGGTGCCGAAAGCGGGGCGTGACGTCGTCGAGGCCTTCACCGGCGGCGACGTCCTGTCCGCCCGAGCCCGAACCTTGACCACCCGCACGACGCACACCTTGCTCGACGTCGACGGCACCTGGCTCGGCGCGCTCCACGACGACGACACGACCGGTGAGCTGATCGAAGACACTGTCGGGCACGACGAGGCGCAGCACTGGCGCGTGTGGCAGCTCGACGTCGGTCACGGCAGGGACGACCTGAGATACGCCACGTCGTCCCTGCTCGACAGTCGCGGGGCAGGGCTCTCAACCTCCATTCCGGCGCTGGCGCGGATCGTCGAGGTCACCGACCCGGTGTGGGTCCATCCCGGCTTCCCCACGTCGACCAGTGCCGCCACCGCCGACACTGTGCTGGCCCATGTCGTCCACGAGGTGTCCGAGCTGCGCCGGTGCGACCCCCTTGTGCGCGCTGACAGTCCCGATGCCGTACATCGGATGCGGGTCGCTACCCGGCGGCTACGGAGTGCGCTCGCGACCTACCGGCCGTACCTCGACCGTGAGGTCGTCGCCGAGATTCGCGCCGAGCTCGCCTGGATCGCCACCGATCTCGGTGCAGCACGGGACGCCGAGGTCACCCGCAACCGGCTGGCGGCTGTGCTGTCCAGGGAGTCTCCGGACCTCGTTGACAGCTCGCTCCACAAGCGGCTGGACCGAGACCTGGCCGATCGCTACAAGGACGCACACCGAAAGGCCGTGGAATCGATGCAGTCCGCGCGCTACCGGGCACTCCTCGAGCGGCTGGACGGCTTGGTCAGCTCGCCACCGTGGACCAAGCGAGCGAGCAAACCGTCGCGCGCAGTGCTGCCCGCTCGGCTGCGGCGTGACTGGAAGCGGTTGGCGCGGCGCTTTCACGCGCTCGACGACACGGTCGATCCGGACGACCTGGCGCTCCGGCTGCACCAGGTGCGCAAGGCAGCGAAGCGACTGCGCTACGGAGCCGAGGCGCTCATCCCGGCATACGGCAAACGGGCCAGCCGGCTGGCGAAGGCGGCGAAGAAGATCCAGACGGTGCTGGGGCATCACCAAGACAGCGTGATGGTCCAGCGTTACCTGCGGTCGATCACGAGCAGTGCCGCGCCGAACGCCGAGGCCGCCTTCGCCCTGGGTGTCGTGTACGCGCGCGAGGACACCGACCGTCAGGGTGCACTGAGAAGTCTGGACACGGCGTGGTTCACGGCGTCGGACAAGAAGCTGCGCCGCTGGCTCACCTGAGCCGCACCGGGATGGCTGGATGGTGGTCGTTCAAGGCGTAGTCTGCTCGTGGGTGATCCTCACAACGGA
>JANLYC010000621.1:0-2418 GCA_031365435.1 Nocardioidaceae bacterium | reverse complement strand
CGCGCCCAGACCTGTCCATCTTCTGTCGTCTCGACGAGCTCGGCCTCGTCGTCACCGGGCAGCGACTCGAACCCATGAGAGCAGTGCTCGCGTGCCGGGTCGTCGCATCACCCGATTCTGATGAGCGATGGTGTCGTCGTTGCGGCTGCGAAGGCGTGGCCCGCGACACCGTCACTCGACGGCTCGCGCACGAGCCGCTGGGGTGGCGACCCACGACCCTGCTCGTCACGATCCGTCGCTACGCCTGCACCGGCTGCGCTCATGTGTGGCGTCAAGACACGGCCCGCGCGGCCGAGCCCCGCGCGAAGCTCTCTCGACGAGGTCTGCGGTGGGCGCTCGAGGCGATCGTGTGTCAGCACCTCACCGTCGCCCGCGTCGCTGAGGGACTCGGCGTCGCGTGGAACACCGCCAACGACGCCGTCCTGGCCGAGGGCAAGCGGGTCCTGATCGACGACCCGGCCCGCTACGACGGCGTCCAGGTCGTTGGCGTCGATGAGCACGTCTGGAGGCACACCCGCCGCGGCGACAAGTACGTCACCGTGATCATCGACCTCACCCCGATCCGCGACGGCACCGGCCCAGCGCGGCTGCTGGACATGGTCGAGGGTCGCTCCAAGCAGGCCTTCAAGACCTGGCTCGCCGCCCGCCCCGAGCCCTGGCGTCAAGGCACGAGGTCGTAGCGATGGACGGGTTCACTGGCTTCAAGACCGCCACCACCGAAGAGCTTCCCGACGCGGTCGCGGTGATGGATCCCTTCCACGTGGTCCGCCTGGCAGGCGACGCACTCGACCGATGCCGACGCCGGGTCCAGCAAGCCATCCACGGCCACCGCGGACACAAGGACGACCCGCTCTACTCCGCCCGCCGGACCCTGCACACCGGTGCCGCTCTGCTCACCGACAAGCAGACCAACCGACTGCGTGCCCTGTTCGCAGTCGATGCCCATGTCGAGGTCGAGGCGACCTGGGGGATCTACCAGCAGATGATCGCCGCCTACCGCCACGAGGACCGCCATCAGGGCCGCGAGCAGATGGTCAAGCTGATCGACTCGGTCAGCCACGGCGTCCCGGCCGCCCTGGTCGAGGTCGTCACGCTGGGTCGGACACTGAAGAAGCGTGCCGAGGACGTCCTGGCCTACTTCGACCGGCCCGGCACATCGAACGGCCCGACCGAGGCCATCAACGGCAGGCTCGAGCACCTACGCGGCTCAGCACTCGGGTTCCGCAACCTCACCAACTACATCGCCAGAAGCCTGCTCGAGACCGGAGGCTTCAGACCACGACTACACCCCGGATTGTGAAGAGCCAGGAACGTGCCGAAGCGCTGGACGTGGACGCGCATCCCGCCCCCGGTGGAGGCGTTGTGAGAAGTGATGGCCATTGAAGACCTTCCTTGAACCGGCCGGTCTGACCCGGCGACCCTGACCTTGGCGGGACTGGTGCGCACTGTGACCCCAGTCACGTTTTCTGTGATTGCCTTTATATCTCGCGCAAGGAGGGTCGTCAAGCGCCTCAAACCAACACGTTCAGAGAGAGATCAACTCAAAACACGTTTGCTCGGGCTGTATACGACGCCGTCGCACTCGTCCTAGAGTGACGACGGACACACGCATCCCTGCCCCTGGAGGACACATGAAGGCCCTGCGGTTCTACGCCCCCGAGGACGTCCGGCTCGAGGACGTGCCCGAGCCCGAGTGCGGACCCGACGAGATCAAGCTGCGGGTGCGGAACTGCTCCACGTGCGGCACCGACGTCAAGATCTTCCACAACGGTCACCAGAACCTCACTCCCCCGCGCACCATCGGCCACGAGATCGCCGGCGAGGTCGTCGAGGTCGGCGCCGACGTCCAGGCGACGTACGGCGGCGACTGGCAGGTCGGCGACCGCGCGCAGGTGATCGCGGCGGTCCCGTGCGGCGACTGCTACGAGTGCGACAAGGGCTGGATGGCGGTCTGCCAGAACCAGACCTCGGTCGGCTACCAGTACGACGGCGGGTTCGCCGAGTTCATGATCGTCCCGAAGCAGGTGCTCAAGGTCGACGGCCTGAACCGCATCCCCGACAACGTGGGCTTCGACGAGGCCTCCGCGGCCGAGCCCTTCGCCTGCGCGATCAACGCGCAGGAGCTGCTCGGGATCGAGGAGGGCGACACCCTCGTCGTCTTCGGCGCCGGGCCGATCGGCTGCATGCACATCCGGATCGCCCGCGGCGTCCACAAGGTCGGCAGGGTCTTCCTCGTCGACGTCAACGCCGAGCGGCTGAAGATGTCGGCCGACGCCGTCCTGCCCGACGAGGTCATCAACGGGGCCGAGGTCGACGTGGTCGAGCGCGTCATGGAGCTCACCGGCGGTCGCGGCGCGGACGTCATCATCACGGCCACCGCCGCCAACGTCACGCAGGAGCAGGCCATCGCGATGGCCG
>JANLYC010000605.1:0-1662 GCA_031365435.1 Nocardioidaceae bacterium | reverse complement strand
ATCGAGTCGGCGCGCCTCGTGGGCGTGGACGTCGTCGAGTTCCTGCACCAACCCGACGGCGTCCTCGAGTACGGCGTGCCGCTGCGGCGCGAGATCGCCGCCGTCGTGCGCAGGCACCGCCCTGAGATCGTGATCACGGGCAACTTCCACGACACGTTCGGGCCGGGGATGCTCAACCAGGCCGACCACATAGCCACCGGCCGCGCCGTGCTCGATGCCGTGCGCGATGCCGGCAACCGTTGGGTGTTCACCGACCAGCTCGTCGACGGCCTCGAGCCGTGGGGTGGCGTCAGGGCCGTCTGGGCTGCGGGCTCGCCGCGGTCCGGCCATGGCGTCGACACGTCCGACACCTTCGACGCCGGCGTCGACTCGCTGGCCGCCCACGCGGCGTACATCGACGGTCTGGGCTGGGAGAACTGGGACCCGCGCGAGTTCCTCGAGGGCTTCGGCCGTCAGGTCGGCCAGCTGATGGGCGTCCCGTTCGCCACCACCGCAGAGGTGTACTCCTTCGGCTTCGGGGGCGCCGAGGAGGACAGCGGCACCGAGTAACCGATCGTCGTCAGCGGTGGATCTGCATGACGATGGCCTTGGGCTCGGTGAAGAACTCGCGGCTGAAGTTGCCACCTTCTCGACCGACTCCGGAGTCTCCGACCCCACCGAACGGGGTGCGGAGATCGCGGATGAAGAAGCAGTTGACCCACACGGTTCCGGCCCGGAGTCGGGACGCCACCCGGTGAGCTCGGGAGAGGTTCTCGGTGAAGAGCATCGCGTTCAACCCGTAGCGGGTGTCATTGGCGAGGCGGACGACCTCCTCCTCGGACTCGAACCGGTTGACGACACAGACCGGCCCGAAGATCTCCTCGCAGTATGCCGAAGCGGTGAGCGGGAGGTCGGTGACGATCGTGGGTCTGATCAGCCAACGACCGTCCTCATCCACTCCCCCGGTGACGATCTTCCCTCCCTCGAGGCCGACGCCGTCGACGTACGACGACACCTTGTCGAAGTGCTTCTTGCTGGCGAGGCTGGAGAACCGGGTCGCCGGGTCGAAGGGGTCACCGATGGTCAGGGCCTCAGCCGCAGCCACGAAGCGGCCCATGAACTCGTCGTAGATACCGGAACCCACGAAGAGCCTCGAGCCGGCCAGACAGATCTGCCCGGAGTTGCGGAAGATCGCCTCGACGGCCCAGTGCACGGCGTTGTCGAGGTCGGCGTCGTCGAAGACGATGTTGGCACCCTTGCCGCCGAGCTCGAGGGAGACCGGCGCGAGGTGGCTGGAGGCCGAGGCCATCACGAGCTTGCCCGTGGTCGAGGACCCGGTGAACGTCACTCGATCCACCCGGCCGTCGGCCGTCAGCGATGAGCCGGCGGGGTCGCCGTGCCCGTTGAGGACGTTGAGGACGCCGGGTGGGAAGCCTGCTTCGATCGCCAGCCGGCCCAGCAGGGTAACCGACGCGGGGGTGTCCTCCGACGGCTTGATGATGCAGGTGTTGCCCCAGGCGATCGCCGGGGCGATCTTCCAGGTGGCCATCATGAGCGGGAAGTTCCATGGGCTGATCGCCACGACGACGCCTGCCGGACCGTACTCGCTGTAGGAGTGGTGTCCAGAGTCCATCGGATAGACCTCGCCGCAGTGATCGCGCTGGTGGTCGGCGAAGAAGCGGA
>JANLYC010000603.1:0-1705 GCA_031365435.1 Nocardioidaceae bacterium | reverse complement strand
CAGCCAGGAGTTCCTCGCGGCGTCCTGGGCCAACGCCGCCGCCGGCGCGCAGACGCCCATCGACCTCGGGTCCGCTGCCTACCGCAGCCTCGCCGACGTACGGACGCTGGCCGTCGGCCGCGGCATCCCGTGGTGGTCCTTCAGCCCGTTCTCGCCCGGCACGGTCGACGAGGAGCCGGGCGACAACGACCAGCCCGAGACATCGGTGGTCGCGGCTCGTGCGGTCGATGGCTACCGCGGCGACACCGCCCGTGCACTGGCTGACGTCAAGGGCTGGGTCGGGAGCGGGTGGCGTGTCGTCCTGCTGACCGAGGGACACGGCTCCGCCGAGCGGCTGGTCGAGGTCCTGGGCGAGGAGGACATCGCAGCCCGTCTCGACGAGGACCTCGACACGGTGCCCGAGCCGTCGTTGGTCCATGTCACCTGCGCCAGCCTGCCCCGGGGCTTCGTCAGCGACGAGCTCCGCCTGGCCGTCCTCACCGAGACCGACCTGATGGGGCAGGCCGGCCCGTCGACCAAGAGCATGCGCCGGCTGCCGAGCCGCCGGCGCAACGCCGTCGACCCCCTGCAGCTCAAGGCCGGCGACCTGGTCGTGCACGAGCAGCACGGCGTCGGGCGGTACATCGAGATGGTGCAGCGCACCGTGCAGACAGCGACCCGGGAGTACCTCGTCGTGGAGTACGCCGCGTCTCGCCGGGGACAGCCGGGTGACCGGCTCTTCGTCCCCACCGACCAGCTCGACCAGGTCACCAGGTACGTCGGCGGCGAGGCGCCGAGCCTGCACCGCCTCGGCGGTGCCGACTGGCAGAAGGCCAAGGGCCGCGCGCGCAAGGCGGTCAAGCAGATCGCGGCCGAGCTGATCCGGCTCTACGCGGCGCGGACCTCGGCACCAGGATTCGCGTTCGGACCGGACACGCCGTGGCAGCGCGAGCTCGAGGACGCCTTCCCCTACCACGAGACGCCCGACCAGCTCGAGGCCATCGACGAGGTCAAGGCCGACATGGAGAAGACGATCCCGATGGACCGCCTGATCTGCGGCGACGTCGGCTACGGCAAGACCGAGATCGCCGTGCGCGCGGCGTTCAAGGCGGTGCAGGACGGCAAGCAGGTCGCCGTCCTGGTGCCCACCACGCTGCTGGTCAACCAGCACCTCTCGACCTTCGCCGACCGGTACGCCAGCTTCCCGGTCAAGGTCGCGGCGCTGTCCCGCTTCCAGTCCGACAAGGAGGCGAAGGAGGTCCGGGCCGGCCTCCTCGAGGGCAAAGTCTTCTTTCGATCGAAGCCGCATTCGCCGCCCACCTCGGCTCGGACTACGACGAGGTGATCGCGCACGTGCACGCCGCCGACGCCATCTTCATCCTGGGGCCCGGTGAAGCCAAGGGCGAGCTGGAGAAGCGCCTGGCGAGCAAGGGGATGGGCGCGAGGGTGGTCGGAGTCGAGAGCGCCGACAAGATGACCGATCACCAGGTCGCGGCGAGGGTCCGGCAGCACTTCGAGAAGTAAGGACCTGCGCGCGCGATCCGCGCGCAGGGTATGACGACCTAGATCGAATCCTTGATGTCCTTGCGGATGTCGCCCATCGTCGCCTGGGCCTTGCCGACCGCCTTCTCGACCTTGCCCTTGGCTTGCAGCCTGTCGTTGCCGACGAGCTTGCCCGCGGCTTCCTTGATCGCGCCCTTCGCTTCCGTGACGCGGCCCTTCATCT
>JANLYC010000575.1:0-10477 GCA_031365435.1 Nocardioidaceae bacterium | reverse complement strand
GGTCGGCTCGTGGACCGACGACCAACCTACGGTCGTCACCATCTGCGCCTACGTCGATGGGCTGATTCTTCATGCGTTGGTCACGGGCGAGGCTCCTGACAGCGACGAGCTCGCCGACACGATCCGCCGGCTGGTGAGTATGCCGACCAGTGCGCACGACCTGACCTGACGTTGCAACGGGCCAACCGCGTGCAGGGCGTCGGCTCCGCGGTCAACGTCGTCTCGTCACCTCAACGTCGCCCACACCGTCTTGCCGTCCGGGAGCGGGATCGAGCCCCACTGCTCCGCCACGGCATCGACCACCACGAGACCACGTCCCCCCGGCGCGCCACTGTCGACGCGGTTGATCGCAGGCTGCGCGGGCGAGCCGTCGGTCACCTGCACGAGGACGACCTCGCCGTTCCAGCTGATGTGGACGCTGAACGGCGTCTGGGCGTGGATCACGGCGTTGGTGCTGAGCTCGCTGACCACGAGGACCGCAGAGTCCACGGCCGCGGGTACGTGCCATTCCGCCAGCCGATCGGCGACGAAGTGGCGGGCTGCGGACACCTGGTCGTGCCGGGCCTGCCAGGCCTTGCGCTCGAACAAGGCACCACGCTGGGTCATCTCACTCCCACCTCGCCGGTGAGGGTCCCGGCGCCCCATGATCTCGTCGGCGGTGCGATGGCGCGGCTCGACACGCCACTCGCGGCCAGACCGGAAGACAAAGGCGCGGCTGACTCCGCGCAGGCTCAGAGCGCTCGGACGCGGTTGTTCCTCGCCTCGTGGGTGAGCTCGACGAGCCCGAGCTCTTCCAGGAGGGGCGGCAGATACATGCCGAAGCGGCCGCGGTAACCGTTGCGACGGCCGTACCAACCGCCGACCGGGTTGTCGGGCGAACGCCCGAAAGCCTCGACAGTCCCCTCCTTGGCCGGCTTCTTCTCATCAGCCGCGCCGAGGTCGATCCAGTCACCCTGCGCGCGTAGCCAGGCCGTCAGATCGTCGACAGCCCGGGCGTCATACGTGAGCCGTGTCGAACCAACCTGACACACCAGCAGGGGTGGATCGCTCTCGTCGTCGCGATACATCGTGTACGACGAGCTGCCGGGGGCGGTGGTCAGCTCCCACGGGTCATCCTTCGTGCCTGCACCCATGACACGAGCTCCTTTCGAGGTCATCTCCCACCAGTCTGCTGAGAACAGGACCCGGTGTCGACCGACCGATTGCTCACGCCGAATCGGGAGCCGTGTTGACGGACTCGCCGGATAGGTTGGCCCGGTGAGCGCACGTGAACACCCCCGGACCATCGTCTTCATGCCGGAGTCGGCGTACGGGCCGACGAACAACTGCATCGGAATCGGAACGATCCTGCGCGAGCGCGGACACCGCGTCGTCTTCGCAGCCGAGTCGTCCTGGCGGGGCCGGCTGACACCGCTGGGCTTCGAGGAGGCGCTCGTCGATCTGGCACCCCCTCCCGACGGTGACGCCGCGCTGGACGCAGGCGCCTTCTGGAAGGAGTTCATCCGCGAGACGGCACCGGAGTTCCGGAAGCCGACGCGGGACCAGCTGGCGACGTTCGTCCAGCCCACCTACCAGGCGCTGATCGGCGGAGCGATGTACTGCCAGCCGCAGCTCGAGGCGATCCTGGCCGCTGTCGGGCCGGACGCTGTCGTGCTCGACAACGTCGTCAGCTTCCCCGCCCTGATGACGACGGATGCTGCCTTCGTGCGCATCATGTCGTGCAACCCGTTGGAGATGAAGGGGCCACGCGTCCCGCCGACGTTCTCGGGACTCCCCACCGATGCGCCGGAGTCCTGGCCGGAGTTCCGAGCGGCATACGAACAGACCCATCGGAGCATGTGGGAGGAGTACGACGCCTGGGTCCAGAGCGTCGGCGCCCCAGCTCTCACCGATCTCGACTTCGTGCACGAGTCAGCGGACCTGAACCTGTACGTCTATCCCGAGGCGATCGACTACGTCGACGCCCGGCCGCTCGACTCGACGTGGCACCGGCTCGACTCGAGTGTGCGTACGACGGACGAGACGTTCGAGGTGCCGGAGGAACTGCACGAGCGGCCACCAGGATCGGCCCTGGTCTACCTGTCGCTGGGCTCTCTCGGTAGCGCCGACGTCGAGCTCATGCGACGGCTGATCGACGTGCTGGGACGCACCGAGCACCGCTTCATCGTCTCGATGGGACCACAGCACGACGAGCTCACGCTGGCCGCCAACATGTGGGGCCGCGAGTTCCTGCCGCAGACCAGCGTGCTTCCTCATGTCGATCTCGTCATCACCCACGGCGGCAACAACACGACGACCGAGGCCCTGCACTTCGGCAAACCGATGATCGTGCTGCCGCTCTTCTGGGACCAGTACGACAACGCCCAACGCGTGCACGAGACCGGATACGGAGTGCGGTTGGACACCTACCGCTTCACCGACGAGCAGCTCAGCACCGCCATCGACAGACTCACCGGCGACCGGGAGCTCGGTCGACGACTGCGCGACGCATCGGACGAGATACGCCGCCGGGACGGCGTCAGGCGTGCTGCGGACCTCATCGAGGCAGCAGCAGCACACTCTCGATGAGGCCCGAGGAGTCGATTCCACCGGTCCGGAGCGCGGTTCAGGCTGGGACCGACGCTTGCGCCGGCGCATGACCTGGCTGGACCACCGTCCCGCCGGGACGCACCACCGTCCAGCCGATGCGGGAGAGGGACAGACCGAGCACGAGCCACCCCACGCTCTCCACTGTCGTCCCGCTCCCGAAGAAGGCGCAGACGGTGCCGGTGGTCGCGACGGCGGCTAGCAGCCACGGAATCTGCCGGGCGCGCACCATGCCGAAGGTCAACCACGGCAGACCAACCAGGTGGAAGAGCAACAACGCAAGGATGAGCGCCGGCACGGCCGCGGGGCTGCTCCCCAGACGATCCGCGGCATCCACCAGCGTGCCGTTGATCGGGCCGTCACCTGCCAGGGAGACCTCGACGCCAGACATCGCCATGAACGTGAACGCGCCGACCAGGCCGGCGCCGTACACCACGCCGCCCGACACGACCACGCCGCTGCCGCGCCCGCGGGTACGACCGACGATCGCCACGACACCTGGCAGGAGGAGCAGCACGGCCGCCTGGAAGACGAGCGACTTCGCCATGGTCGGCCCCGGGCTGGCCGCCAGATCGTTGAGCCGCTGTCGGGTGTCGTTGCTTCCGTTGGGTGGGCCGAGGAACGGCGGGATCATCATGGCGACCCCGCCCAGCAGCATCGAGACGCCCGCCAACCTGGTCCGCAAGCTTGTCTGTCCCGGATCAACATCCATGGTTCCTCCTCGATCGATGGGGCTTCAGGTCGACGCTAGAGATCGGGAAGTCAAGCGTCGTCAGGCTTTCTGAGGACTTGAGCAGACCGGAGTCCTTCTTTAGGAGGACGTCAGGCGGTGGTGGCGGGCCTAGAATCACGGCATGTCAGCGGTGCTGCGCGCACCGTCCCGCTCGGACGTTGCCCTGTCGTCGGTGCTGACGACCCTTTCGGTCGCGGAGCTTTTCACCACGTACGCCTTCGAACGCACTACCGCGTCGGGACCGGCCTCGGTCCACCTCGCCGTGGTCGGCTTTGTCGGTGCATCGCTGACGTGGCGGCGGGTCCTGCCGCTCCTGGTGGCGCCGTTCGTGTTCGCACTGTTGGCGTTCCAGCCGTTGGTTGTCGTCCAACCCAACACCTACGGCGAGGTCCTCATCTCGATCATCGCGCTGTACAGCCTGGCCGTCTACGCCCCATCGTGGCGTTCAGCCACGGTGCCGGGTTTTGCCACCGCAGTGTTAGCGGTGCTGCTCGGACTGCAGGACCCGCAGGATCCGTTCGGAGAAGCCGTGACGGTGGTGGTCTTCGGCAGCGTGGTCGTGCTCGCCGGCGTTGTCGTACGGCGGAGTCGCGGCCGCGCGGACGAGATGCAGCGTCAACGCGACGTAGCCGATCAGCGTGCCCGCGAGATCGCGGCGACCGAGCGAGCTCGGATCGCCCGCGAACTACACGACGTCGTTGCTCACGGGATGAGCGTCGTCATTCTCCAGGCGCGCGGGGGCCGCCGAAAGCTGGAGCAGGACCCGCGAACCGCCCGCGGGGCTTTCGATGCCATCGAAGGAGTCGCGACGAACTGTCTGGACGAGATGCGCCGACTGCTGGGAATCCTGCGAGAGAACCAGCCCGTGGCCCTCCCGCTCTCGCCTCAACCCAAGCTCCACGAGCTCGAAGGCTTGGTCGAGCAAGCCCGCGCCTCGGGCGCGACGGTCGACCTCGTCGTCGAAGGCGAACCGCGTGAGCTCGCGCCGGCCATCGAGCTGTCGGCATACCGGATTGCGCAGGAGGCGTTGACCAATGCGCTCAAGCACGCACCCGGCAGCACTGCACACCTGCGGCTCAGATACGAGGCCGATGCGGTCGCGATCGAGGTCGTCGACGACGGGCCCGGGATGCGTGGCGATCATCCCGGCCACGGGTTGATCGGCATGCGTGAGCGGGTGGAGCTGTTCGGCGGCGCGTTCGATGCCGGAACGGAGCCGGGCGGCGGCTTCGGCGTCCGGGCCCGACTTCCGTTGCCCGAGCCCGCGACATGACGATCCGGGTCTTGATTGCCGACGACGAGCGGCTCATTCGGACGGGATACCGGATGATCCTCGAGACAGAACCTGACCTGGACGTTGTCGGTGAGGCCGCGGACGGGGTCGAGGCGGTCGAGCTGGCGAGGCAACTGCGGCCCGACGTGGTGCTGATGGATGTTCGGATGCCTCGCCTGGACGGCATCGCAGCGACGAGGGCGCTTGTCAGCGTGGAGCCGTCACCGGCTGTGCTCGTGGTCACGACCTTCGATCTCGACGAGTACGTCTTCGAAGCGCTGCGGGCGGGCGCAACCGGGTTTCTGCTCAAGGACGCGTCCGAGCAGCAGCTCATGGCGGCGCTGCGTACTGCCAAGGAGGGGGTGGCGCTCTTCAGCCCCGCAGTGACTCGACGACTCATCGAAACCTTCGCGCCGCCGACCCCGAGTCATGAGTCGAGCAAGCTCGACCGGCTCACCACACGCGAGTCGGAGGTGCTCGCCCACATCGCCGACGGCTCGTCGAACTCCGACATCGCCAGGGCGTTGTCGGTGAGCGAAACGACGGTCAAGACGCACGTGTCCAGATTGCTGACCAAGCTCGGGCTGACCAGTCGCAGCCAGGCGGTCGTGTTCGCGTACGAGTCGGGCATGGTCAGGCCGGGCGGCCAGCCGGATTGAGCGAAGGTGTGCTCGCCTGGCCGGCTACCGCGCAGGGACTGCGAGCCTGATCGTCCGACCGTCGATGGTGCCGCGCACGGCGAACACCGTGGCATCCGGGTTGTACCAGAGCCCGATGAAGTTAAGCGTTCCACTGGTTCCGTCGTCTCGACGGAGCGTGACGTCACCGCCGAAGTTGCCGTCCCAGTCGGAGAAGCCGGTGCCGTTGACCACCACGTCCTCGGTGAACTTGACGTGCTGCAGGCCGAACACATCGGGGGTCGGGTAGTCGCCGAAGGTCAGCGTCGTCGTACCTCCCCGAAGCCCCACCCCGGTCCCGGAACCCTCGGCGTACTCACGGTGGATCACGTCCAGGACGGTCCACACGCCGATGGTGGCCAGCCGGCGGTCACCGACGCGCGACTGGTCCCCGGCCCGCCGCCGCGCCGGGGGCGCCTGGTCGACGGACGTCGGGAAGCCGCCCACTTGCCACAGCGGCAAGAGCGGGGCGTGGGCGCACAGGTCGTCGGCCGTGCCCGTCCGGATGAAGCGCTGCACGATCTGCGATGCGCAGTCACGCCAGAACCACGGGTTGTGGCCAGCCGTCTTGACAGTGATCAGGGTGCTGTCGGTCAGCACGTTGGCGGCCCGACGACTGTCGGACGTCGGGACGACGAGATCGACGTCACCGGTCAGCACCAGCGTGGGGATCCCGCTCACCCGAGTGCCTGGTGCGTAGGGCAGCTGGGTCTTCCAAGGAGCCATGATGCACGGGTCAGGGAAAAAGCTCTCCGGAAGCGGTGCCGCCCACGCCTCCTTCGAGAACAGGCCGTAGCGGGCAGGCTGGTCGGCGAAGGCCTGGGCGTACTGGGCCTGCCGGACGCTGAGGGCTGCGGTCTCGTCCCAGGGGAAGTTGTTGTCGAGGCAGTAGCGAACGATGTTGTCCCCGGCGGAGAAGTCGCGCGGATCACCCGAGTCGAAGGAGCCCGGCCCACGGAGAGCCTCCGCGGCGAGCCTGAGCAGCGGTACCGCGTCTCCATGTCGCAGGGCGACGGCTGCTTGGGCGACCTCGCCCTGACCCAGGAAGGGGAACTGATCGCTCGTCACGATGTGAAGCAGCGAGCCCTCCGTCACCTCCACGTGATGCGGTGTGCCGGCGTAGTCGTACCCGAGTCCTGACACGGGATGGTTGCGGAGCCGCTGAACCAGCCAGGCGAGCTGCCCGGAGGGGTCGGGAGTCTGGCGTCTGCAATCGACGGTTCGCTGGCAGAGCCGATCCACCACCGCCGGAATCGCCTTTGGCGTGCTCGAACCGAAGGCGTCCGCACCCACCGGAAGGTAGGGCGACCCCACGACGACGGCCGCGACGTGGCTGCGGTGCCGGACCGCGTAGCTGACCATGTCGTTCCCGGCGTACGAACCGCCCATCACGACGATCTTGTCGTAGCCGAGGGCACTCCGGACGTCGTCGATGTCGTCTGCTACGGCCGCCGTCGAGTAGAAGTTGCGGCGTGCGCCGAGGCTGTCGAAGCATCGTTGGGCGGCGGTGTACGTGGGTTGTCGATGTTGCCACTGCGGACAGTTGATCGCGCCCGAGTGGCCAACGCCGCGCTGGTCGATGAACACGAGGTCGTAGTGCGTCGTCAGCGGCGCGAGCACGAAGTCGCGGAACGGATACATCTCGCCGTTGCCGCCGGTGATGGAGTTTCCGGGGCCGCCGGAGGTCGCGAACACGGCTCCCTTCGGTGTGGCGATCCTTCCCGTGTGCGGTGCCACCTGGACGTGGATGCCGATCATGCCAGGAGCACCACCGCCTGTCCGGTCGAGTGGAACCTGCAACGTCCCGCACAAGAAGCTGTCATCCGTACGGCACGGGTGCAGGTTCAGCGCCTCCGCGCTTGTCTGCAAGAGGTTGTGCCCACCCGGCTCGGACCGAGCGGCGGGGTACCCTGACGCGCTCTTTGCTGAGGCGCCGGCTACGGGCCGGGCTGCCACCCCGGGAGTTGCGCGAGTGGCCCGGGGCCCGTACAGGACATCTCCGATGGCGAACGGTGCTGCCGGAGACTGGGCTCTCGGCGCCGTCGGGTGCACACCGAAGTCATGGGCTGCCGCGAGCGACTGCGGCGACATCAGCAAGCCCGAGGCAGCAGCGGCGATGGCGGTACGACGGATCAGACGATTCACGGCGGGCACCCTCGACGACGGTTCGGCCACAGGCGTGACGTCGTTGTACGTCGAGGTGCGCCGGGCTTGTGCGTCACGGAAAGATCAGTGTGCCCTGTGTCCAACGCGATTGAACGCCCGGTCTGTGCCAATAGCAAGGTCATGTTCCTGGCATCTGCGCGGCCGCAGGACTGTAATGAGGGCATGGTCCCGCTGCCGTCTCACACGGTCACGATGCTGTTCTCAGACATCGAGTCGTCGACACGGCTGCTGCAGCACCTCGGCGCTGACTACCGGCAGGTGCTGGACCACCAACGCCGGATCCTGCGGGGTGCCTGGGATCGATGGGGTGGCCGAGAGATGGGCACCGAGGGAGACAGCTTCTTCGTGGTCTTCGACGTGGCACGCAACGGCGTGAGCGCCGCGGCAGAGGCTCAGCGCGAACTCGCAACCACCTCGTGGCCCGATGGCTCCCACGTGGCTGTGCGCATGGGCCTTCATACCGGCGAACCCATCCTTCATGACGGTGGATTCGTCGGCATCGATGTGCACCGAGCGGCCCGGATCGCGTCAGCAGCGCACGGCGGACAGGTCGTGCTGTCGGACTCCACCGAGCGGTTGGTCCACGATGCCTTGCCTGACGACCTCGGCCTCGTGGACCTGGGGACGCATCGACTCAAGGACCTGGACGGCCACGAACACCTCTACCAGCTGACGGCCCCCGGAACGCCCACCGACTTCCCACCGGTCAAGAGCCTGGGCTCGGCGTCAAGCCTCCCGACATACAACACGCCGCTGATCGGACGGTACGACGTCATCACAGACCTGCGTCATGTCGTTCTCGCACCGGACGTTCGCCTCGTCACGCTCACCGGCGTCGGAGGAGCAGGCAAGACACGGGTAGCCGTCGCGCTGGCAACCGAACTGGTCGCCCAGTTCCCCGACGGGGTGCACTTCGTCTCCCTGGCCACGGAATCCACGGGGCCAGCAATGTGGAAGAGGATGGCGGACGCCTTGGGCTTGCCGGTCGAAAGCTCCGCCCGAGATGCCCTGGTGGCTGCGCTCGCCCATAGCCATCGACTGCTCGTCCTCGACAACCTGGAACAGCTGGCGGGCGCCGACGAGGTCGTCGCTGATCTGCTGAGCTCCGCCCCCAACATCAGCCTGGTCACGACGACGCGTAAACCGCTGCACGTGCTGGGAGAACACGAACACGAGATCCCGCCTCTCCAAGTGCCCCCGGATGGCTTTGACATCGGCGACTCGGCAGCCGTGACCCTCTTCTGCCACCACGCACGCATGGTCAAGCACACGTTTGAGCTCACCAACGAGTCCGCGGCAGCGGTCGGCGACATCTGCCGGCGTCTCGACGGGCTGCCGCTCGCGATCGAGCTTGCAGCCGCCCGTTCCAAGACTCTGTCACCCAGGGCCTTGCTGGCGAGGCTGTCGTCCAGCCTCGACCTGCCGCCGACGGGGTCCGGCCGGCCGGCTCGGCAACGAACGATCCGCGAGACCATCGCCTGGAGCTATGACCTGTTGCCGCAGGACCAGCAGAGCCTGTTGCGACGGCTCAGCGTGTTTGCCGGTGGCTGCGACCTGGCCGCGGTTGCAGCGGTGACAGGGTCCGACCAGGAGCCGGTGGACGAGATCTCCGAGCTCGTGGATGCCTCCCTTGCGCTCATCTCCGCGGGACCAGATGACGAGCCCCGGGTCGAACTGCTCAGGACTGTCTCGGACTTCGCCCTCGAACGACTCATCGAGACGGGCGAGCATGATGACGCCAGGGATGCGCACGCGTCGTACTTCCTCGAGGTGGCGAGAGAGCTGGGCGAACAGATGTGGAGCGCGAACCAGCGCCGTGCGATCGACCTCCTCACCGCCGATCAGCCGAACTTCGCGGCTGCTCTCGACTGGACCCTGCCGCCGCCGGACGGACGAGCATCGAACCCCGGCAGAGCCAGGATCGGGTTACGCCTGTGCTCCGAGCTGCGATGGTTCCTGGAGAATCACGGAAACATCGTCGATGCGCAGCGCTGGGCCGGCCGTGCACTCGAGCTGGACTCGGGTGAGGACAGTGTCGAGCGATGCGAAGTGCTGCGGATGTGGGCCGACCTGAGAGCGCCCGGGTCAGCCGCTGAACACCTGCGCGCCTTCGACGAAGCACTCGAGATCAGCCGGCGCATCGGAGGCCCGGAACAGATCGGCGGCGCATACCGCGACCTCGCCGCCTGGCACCGCGATCAGGGACACCTGGATGTCGCGCGCGACCTGTTCGATGAGGGCATCGCCGCCGACCCGACGGACCTGTGGCTGTTCAGTCACAAGGCAGGGGTGCTGGTCCTGCAGCGCGACTACGCCGGCGCCATCGCGGCCTACGAGCACGCCGCCGAGCTGGCCCAGCAGAACGGCGACGAGATCTCGTCAAGGTGGGCTGCGATGGAGATCTACACCATCTGGGTCATGCTGGGCCGGTTGTCCGAGGCCCATCTGCGACTAGAGGGCATGGTCCCGGACGTTCTGCGGCTTCGTGATCGCATGATGTCGTTCGACCTGATGGCCGCGTTCGCCGTCTTGCACGCCGCGGAGGGAGACGTCGAGCGAGCAGCCCGTCTGTTGGGGGCGGTTCAAGGCTTCGCATCGTCTCGCGGCGACACCGACAGGCACCTCGCGGACGAAGCCTGGATGCAACAGACGGGTCTTGCCGACGCCCGCGCGTCGGTCCCGGCCGATGTCTGGGAGCGGAACTTCCTCCGTGGAGCTGAGTACTCCTTGGACGCCGCGCTCGGCGATGCCCGAGGTGAAGTGACCACGATGCAGAACGGGTGACCCGACGGCTCGATCCCGCGGTTGGAACGGTATTGCGCTGGCCGTCAGGTCTGCAGCGCAACAACGTTCCGACAGCGTAGAAGCGCCGGTCGCGACGAGGGCCGTCCTGGGCTCATGTCCCGAGGTCGTCCCCGCACTCGCTGACGTCGGGCCGAACCGCTGAGCCGTCAGAAGGCTTACACCTGGCGCGGCGCACGATCAGGACGGCTCAGGGTGCGTACCAACGCGTCCGGACCGGTCGGCCTACGGCGATGCCCG
>JANLYC010000537.1:0-2914 GCA_031365435.1 Nocardioidaceae bacterium | reverse complement strand
CGCCTGTGGCATATCGGTGTGGAACCCGTCGCAGCCGTCCGTTGACGAAAAGACCGGCGGCGAGGGGGTCGAGGTCGGTGACGTCGTCGCGTTCGTCGTCGGTCTGTACGGACCGGAACCGCGGAGAACGATATTGCCGGTCCCGTCGATGTGTTTGCCGATGTCAGGTCGAAGGAACCGTTGAGCATCGACGGCGAGGTTCTGGAAGAGCCGCGTGTCCGGAGAATAGCTGCCGTCGTAGCGCACCAGCACGTCGGAGCTCCCGCCGCCGATCAGGTTGCGGGTGATCCGGACATTGTGCGGGCCCCCGGCCAACGTCATCGCGAACCGTCCGCCATAGATCGTGTTGTAGCGCAGGAGAATGTTGCGCGGGGCGCCGCTGGCGGACCCGATCGTGATGTTGTCCTGGTTCTGCTGGTTGAAGAACAGGTTGCGCTCGATCGTCCCCGACTTCGGATGGTGCATCGTGCCCAGCACGAGGTTGGCCGCGCTTCCGGCACTGGCCGCCGAGCGGAGGTCGTGGAAGCAGTTGCCCGCCAGTGTCCACAGCTTGGGGTCAACGGGTCCGTAATCCGCCTTGGCGACACCCACGAACATGTTCCCAGCTCCGCGTGAGCCGCTGAACTCGCTGTTACGCCAGCTCCAGCCGATGCCGCCAGTGACCTTCACCATGAAACCAGGCGGATGGGTCAAGCTGGGGTCCCACTCCACGTTGATTCCGCTGAAGTTCCAGTACTCAGGCCTCGACAAGTAGACGGCACCCTGTATGACGGGCCGTTCGCCCGGCACATTGGTGACGTAGATGGGCTTGCTCTCGGTTCCAAGATGCAAGCGCGGTTTGTTGACGTTCTCACGGTAGGTCCCGCCATGCACGTACAGCACATCGCCTTTGAACGTGCGCGTGAGTGCAAACGCGATCGTCTTCCACGGCTTGTCCGCAGTCCCAGGTCCTTGGTCATCTCCCGTCGGACTGACGTAGTGCGCGTGGTGGGGTCCAACGGTGGGGACACTGAACGGCGTCGAGGCTTTCGCATTCGACGGAGGGATTGGCTGAGGTCCGGCACAGGCGGTGATGGCCACTGGCAAGCAGGCAAGGAGAGCAAGCATGCGACAGGCGCCAGCGCCCCTTCGAAGCCAGGGACGCTCCGTCACGGACGTGAGCTCTCTGCCGACTGAGTCTGGTCGTCGGCAGCACCGGGTGTTCGACGTGACGAGACCAGGCGCCCGGCCTCGCCGATGGCGTGCACCAGGTCGACCGCGAACGGTCGCGGGTCCCGGGCCGACCAGATCGCGTGTGACTTGGGACCGCGGATGGAGCGCAGCCACTGTCGGGGAGTCAGTTCGCGGCGACGCCAGGCGACGACGGCGGCCTGGAGATCGCGGCGCAGGTCGAGCCATTTCGCCCCGACGTACTGCTGGGTCCGCGCCGCCGGGAGCGGCAACCCGGCCGCGTCGCAGTACGCCGTGTAGACGAGCTCCACGCCGCCACCTTCGGCGATCGCCGACCGCCCGGTCGGCCGACCGACGTTGGGCTCGATGATCATCATCTGGCCGGTGCGCGAGTCGCGCTTCATCTCCAGGTAGGCCAGACCCTGGAAGCCGACCCCGCCGAAGACCCGCAGGGCTTCCTTGGCGACGTCGTCATTGCGACATTCCTCGCCGGACGCGCTCGTGCCGACGTTCGGTGGCCACTGCCGGAGCTTGCGGGCCACGAACGTGACCAGGGCCTCCCCGTCGGCGTCGAAGTACGCGTTGCAGGAGTAGAGCTCATCTTCGCCGCCTTCGACCCATTCCTGCGCCAGCAGCACAGGTGACCAGCCGGACACGCGGTCGTAGGTGGCGAGCAGCTCGGCGGCATCGTCGACCTGGATGCCCTTCGCGCTCGTGTGAGCCAGCCAGGCCGGCGCCTTGACCGGAGGTTTGACGACGGCCGGGAACGTCAGCGACTCGGCCGCGCGGACGGCGTCTGTACGATCCCGCAGCACCTCGGTACGCGGGATCGAGAGCCCAGCCGCCTGGGCGTGCTCGGCGAAACGAACCTTGTCCATCAGCAGGTCGACGGTGTCGTGCTCGGCCAGCGACAAGTGGTACGACGCAAGCTCGTCGCGGCGTTCGGACAGCGCCCACACGGCGCCGTCGGTGCACGGCACGAGCACGGCCGGCCGGCCAAGCCGGGTCGCGAGCGCCTGCAGCGTCGAGATGAGCCCGGCTCCGGACAGCGGGCTCTCGATGACCTCGGCGCACGCGTTCGTCCGGGCGCCGAAGTGGCTGCGGTTGGCAGCCACCCCGACGACCGGAACGCCGCGGTCAGCGAGGATTCGCGCCGTCTGGAGCCCGGTGATGTTGTCCAGACCGACCACGACCGCAGGCGGGGTCGTAGCACTGGTCAGGAGGGCACGGCGGTCACGCCGGTTCATCTGCCTCCTCTGCCTGGATCGTCTCTGTGGTGTGCACGAGATCGAAGATGTGGTCGACCTTCGCGATGTGCGGATCAGCAGCAGCCGGCTTGCCCTCGACGCGGAGCAGCTTGAGGGTCTCCTCCATCGCCTGGACCGAGGCCCGCATCGGCTGGTTGGCCAGGATCACCATCGAGAAACCCTTGGCGTGCAGCTCGTCAGCGGTGTAGTCGGGGAACAGGGTCGGCACCGCCACCAACGGTGTCGTGATGCCGGTCTTCTCCCACGCCTCGAGGAATCCCGTGATCTCGGACAGGGTCTTGTCCTTGCTGTGGATCAGGATCGCGTCGGAGCCTGCTTCGGCATACGCCGTCGCCCGCTCGATCGCGGCATCGACTCCGTGTCCGGCGATCAGCGCCTCGACGCGGGCGATGATCACGAACAGCGGCGACTCCTGGGCTGCCTTGGCGGCCTTGAGGCGACGAGCCTGCTCTGTCATTTCGATCAGCTCGCGGCGC
>JANLYC010000514.1:0-4811 GCA_031365435.1 Nocardioidaceae bacterium | reverse complement strand
CCACCACCATGTCGGCGTCCACCGGGATGCCGTACTTGAACCCGAACGACACGATCGTGGCCCGCATGCGAGGGTCTTCGCCCTCGGAGAAGGCGCGCGAGACCTTGTCGGCGAGCTGGTGGACGTTCAGCATCGAGGTGTCGATGAGGACGTCGGCCTCCCCACGCAGGTCGCGCACCATGTCGCGCTCGCGGGCGATCCCGTCGAGGAGCCGGGCGCCACCTTGCAGCGGGTGCGGACGCCGCGCCGCCTCCTGGCGTCTCACCAGTACCTCGTCCGAGGCCTCGAGGAAGAGCACCCGCGGAGGTGTGCCCCGCTCCTCCATCGTCGCCATCGCGCCGCGCAGGTCGGCGAAGAAGCCGCGCGACCTGACATCGACGACCACGGCGATCTTGATCCCCTCGTCGTCCTCTGCCGTCAGCATCTCGACCACCGCGGGCAGCATCGACGGGGGCAGGTTGTCGATGACGAACCAGCCGATGTCCTCCAACGCCTTCGCTGCCGTGCTGCGGCCGGCCCCGGTCATGCCGGTGACGATGATGAGGTCACCTGAGGCAGCGCTCATGAGGACTCCTTCGTCTCGGCAGGGTCGGAGTCGTCGATGATCTCACCTGTCGCCGTGTTGACGGCAACACCGGTGCTCCGGCTGGCCGCGAGGGCCACCGCGATCGACTCGGCCGTACGCCGGCCGAAGCCCGGCAGAGCGGCGATGTCGTCGATCGAGGCAGCCCGCAGTTTCTTGAGCGAGCCGAAGTGGCGCAGCAGCACCTTGCGCCGAACTTCACCCATCCCGGGTACGTCGTCCAGCACGCTCTCGACCATGGTCTTCGACCGCCGGTTGCGGTGATGGGTGATCGCGAAGCGGTGCGCCTCGTCGCGGACACGCTGCAGCAGGTAGAGGCCTTCGCTGGTGCGGGGCAGGATCACCGGGTCCGGCTGACTGGCCCGCCATACCTCCTCGAGCCGCTTCGCGAGCCCGACGACGGGGACGTCGTCGATGCCGAGCTCGTCCAACGCCCGTTGCGCCGCGGCCACCTGGGGCGGACCGCCGTCGACGACCACCAGACCGGGCGCGTACGCGAACTTGCGTGGACGGCCGGTGTCGGGGTCGATGAGAGCGGGCCCGCGCTCCTCCGCCGTCTCCCCCAGGTCGAGACCGGTCTGCTCGGCTCGTTCGTCGAGGAGGCGCCGGAACCGCCGCGTGATCGTCTCGTGCATGGCCGCGACGTCGTTCTGCCCGTCGACCCCGCGGATCACGAACCGGCGGTAGTCGCTCTTGCGCGGCAGCCCGTCCTCGAACACGACCATGGAGGCGACCACCTCGGTCCCCTGGAGGTTGGACACGTCATAGCACTCGATGCGCAGCGGCGCGTCCGGCAGCTCCAGGGAGTCCTGCAGCTCCTCGAGCGCCCGGCTCCTGGTGGTGAAGTCACTGGCCCGCTTGGTCTTGTGCAGCGCAAGCGCCTGCTTGGCGTTGCGCGCGACGGTCTCCATCAGCGTTCGCTTGTCTCCTCGCTGTGGCACCCGGACCGAGACCTTGCTCCCCCGCTTGTCCGCCAACCAGATCCGCAGCGCCTCGAGGTCCGCGGGTCGCTCCGGGACGAGGACCTCTCGTGGGATCGCGTCGTCCGACTCGGCGTCGTACAGCTGGATCAGGAAGAGGTCGAGCAGCTCGGGCAGGTCGGCGTCGTCGACCCGGTCGGCGACCCAGCCCCGCTGTCCACGGACCCGACCGCCTCGGACGTAGAAGACCTGGACCGCGATCTCGAGCGGGTCCTCGGCGACGGCGATGACGTCTGCGTCGGTGCCGTCCGCGAGGACGATCGCGTTCTTCTCCATTGCCTTCGTGAGCGCCCCGATGTCGTCTCGTAGGCGAGCCGCGCGCTCGTACTCGGTCGCGTCGCTGGCCACCTTCATCTCGCGCTCGAGACGTTTGATGTGCTGGGTGGTCTGCCCCGCGATGAACGTGCAGAAGTCGTCGACGATGTCGCGGTGCTGCTCGGCCGTGACACGGCCGACGCAGGGCGCAGCACACTTGCCGATGTACCCGAGCAGGCAGGGCCGGCCGATCTGGGCGCTGCGCCTGAAGACACCGTTCGAGCACGAGCGCATGGGGAAAACCCGCAGCAGCAGGTCCACGGTCTCGCGGATAGCCCAGGCATGGGAGTACGGACCGAAGTAGCGCACGCCCTTCCTCTTCGGGCCACGGCCGACCATGACGCGTGGGAACTCCTCGTTCATCGTCACGGCGAGCCACGGGTAGGACTTGTCGTCGCGGTACTTCACGTTGTAGCGCGGGTCGAACTGCTTGATCCAGGAGTACTCGAGCTGGAGCGCCTCAACCTCGGTCTGGACCACCGTCCACTCGACGGAGCCGGCCGTCGTGACCATGCGCGCAGTACGTTCGTGCAGGTTCGCCACGTTCTGGAAGTACGACGACAGACGTGCCCGCAGCGATTTGGCCTTCCCGACGTAGATCACCCGACCGGAGGGGTCCCGGAACCGATACACACCGGGCGCATCGGGGACCGACCCGGGAGCCGGGCGGTAGGTGGCGGGATCAGGCACGGGTCCACCCTACGAGTCAGCACAACCACCCGCCGCGTCGCGACGGCACGCTTCGACTCGGCATACCGACTGCCGCGGCCGGCCCTCCTGGTCGATACTGGGTGCAAGCAAACGCGCGTCGCGACCAGAAGGGGATGGGATGTCGGGCAGCAGCGACCTCTACGGTCTGCGGCTCACCACCTCGGCAGCCGCCGGGGAGGCGTACAACCGCGGCATCGGTGCCCTGTTGAGGGTCAGCCAGGGAGCTCTCGACGGGATCGCCGAGGCCATTTCCCACGACCCCACGTTCGCCCTCGGTCACGCTGGACTGGCCCTGCTCGGCCACGAGTACTGCGCCGCGGTCGACGTCGACGCGCGGATCACGGCGGCGTTGCAGCACTCTCAGCACGCCACCGAGCGCGAACGTAGCCACGTGTACGCCGCGGTCGCCCACATCCGCGGCAACTCCGACCCGATGATCCGCCACCTGCGCGAGTTCCCGACCGACGCGATGTTGCTGTCCGTGGCCGTGCCGACGATCGCTTTCGCCGGCGTCACCACCGTGCCCGAGGAGTCGTGGGCGATTGTCGAAGGGGCTCAACCGGCCTACGGCGACGACTGGTGGTACGGGGGTCTGCTCGCGTTCATCCGGCAGGAGCAGGCCCGTTGGGACGAGGCGATGGCGCTGTCCTGCCGGTCGCTCGCGGTCGAGCCGGCGGCCGGGCACTCGGTGCACGCTCGCACCCACGTGCACTACGAGACCGGCGACCACGCGGCCGGCCGCGACTGGCTGGACGGCTGGATCCATGGACCCGGCCGCCAGTCCGACAACCTGGCCCACTTCTCCTGGCATGCCGCCCTGCACGAGCTCTCGATGGGCGACCTTGCCGCCGTACAGATGAGGTACGCCGACGAGCTCGCCCCGCCGACCGTGGCCGGCTGCCGTGCCCTGGTCGACTCGTGCTCCTTGCTGTGGCGCTGGGCCATCACCCCAGGCGCCCAGGACGTCCCGGACGTCCAGCAGGTGGTCGACGTGATCGACGACGAGCTGCTCGACCGGCCACCGACGCCCTTCATTGCGCTGCACGCCGCAGTGACACTCTGCGCCCTCGGTGAGCTGGAGCGGCTCGACCGGCTCGACGCCTGGGCGTCGGACCATGCCGATCCGACCTACGCCCAGGTCGTCGCCCCGCTGAGCGCGGCGTTGCGATCGCTCGCGGGGGGAGACCCGAGCCGGGCCGCCGACAACCTGACGGCTCTGATGGGCAGTGTAGGCCGGCTAGGCGGCAGCGACGCCCAGCGTGAGGTGGTCGAGGACACACTCATCGCCGCCCTGTTGGCAGCCGGCCGTTTCGACGAGGCGCGACGGGTCATCGACCGCCGACTCGACCGACGGACCTGTCGCCGCGACGAGGCGTTCCTCACGGTGGCGACCACAAGAGCCGCCGGCACCCCGGGCTGAGCCTCATCGCGCCTCGCAGCGGACAACGCGTGGCGGTTCGCGCAGCGCACTCAGGCAAGCACGATGTCGGTGCCTTCGACCTTCACCGGTTTCGGCGGGAGCGGCGCCGGCGCCGGACCCCCGACCACGCTGCCGTCCTTGATCGAGTACTTGCTGCCGTGACAGATGCAGTTGATGGTGCCGTCGGTCACGTTGTCGACCGGACAACCTTGATGCGTGCAGATGTTCGAGAAGCCTTTGAACGTGCCGGCCGCCGGCTGCGTGATGACGACGCCCGCGTCGTCGAGAATCAGACCGCCGCCGTCGGGAACATCGCTGGTGGCCGCGAGAGGCTCGCTGGAACCCCCACCGCTCGACGTCCCCCCTGTCGTGGGGGTCGTCGAGCTCCCACCAGAACCTCCGGAGCCGCTGGAGCTGCAGGCCGCCAGCAACGGGACCGCCATACCGGCCAGCGCCGCACCGCGGAGCAGGGTACGTCGGCTTGGGAGCTCGGCCGGTGGGTTCCCGGTGCCGCCCTCGAAGGTCTCGTCCGTCATCAGGTCTCCTGGTCTCGGTGTCGCTTTCGGCGTCGTGAAAGCCGACTGCTTCGTCGGAGTCGAGCCTAGCCAGCGGCACCGGCGGGTTTCCACGTGTCCGATGGTGCTAGGACCAGGCGTGCTCAGCGCCGGGACGTAGCTTTCTCGGTCGCCCGCCGGGGAGCAGGCTTGACGGTCACCTTCTTGCCGGTCGCCTTCTTGCCGGACGCCTTCTTGCCGGTCGCCTTCTTTGCCGCCCCCGTCGTGGCGACCTTGGCCGGGGCGCT
>JANLYC010000494.1:0-3074 GCA_031365435.1 Nocardioidaceae bacterium | reverse complement strand
CGATGACCAGCACGAGAGCGAGCGAGAGCCGCCGCAGCCAGACGTTCTGACGGGTCATCCGGCGCGGGTTGACCGCGACGAGGGGCAGGAACAGCACGACCTCGAGCCCGGGCACGACGAAGCGGGGGAGGAGCAGCAGCTGGGCGGGCAGGACGGCGTACAGCACGATCGCGACGATCACCGCGACCGCCGCCGGCAGCCGCGTCTCGCCGGGCTCCGCCCGCAGCTCTCCTGGCACCTGGATCCCCTGACGCCGCGGCACGGGGGCAGCGACACCGACGACGATGGCACACGGGACGCGGTTCTCCGCTTGCGACGCGCGCCTCCGGTCGTGCCGGGCCGGTCGTGCCCAAGCCCCGAGCTCACAGCGCCGTCACAGCAACGTGCGCCACGCTGAGCGGATGGAGGATCACGGCACCGCCTCGCAGGATCCCTTCACCGTGATGGTGTCCGAGGTGCTGGCCGAGGCCACCGGCCGGGACCGGCGTGCGGATCCGGTGCTGCCGGGGACCGGCGGCCCTGCGGGCAACGCGCTGCTCACCGCCTGGACCGCACTGGTGCTGCTGGTGCTCTCCGTGGCGGAGCTGCTTACTCTGTTCGACGTCCGCGGGTTGATCTCGTGGCACGTGGCCCTCGGCGCACTCTTCGTGCCGCCGGCAGTGATGAAGACGGCCAGCACCGGCTGGCGGATGGTGCGTTACTACACCGGCGCCCAGGCCTATCGCGAGGCTGGGCCACCGCCCATGGTGCTGCGCGTGCTGGCTCCTCTGGTGGTGGTCTCCACGCTGGGCCTGCTGGGATCGGGAGTGCTGCTCATCCTGATCGGGGAGGAGCGCGCGCGGCAGACCCTGGTCTCGGGCCCGCTGCTGAGCGTCGACTGGGTCACGTTGCACCAGTTCTTCTTCGCGCTCTGGTGCGGCGCCACCGGCCTGCACCTGCTGGGCCGGATCGTGCCGGCGCTCCGCATCACGCTCGTTCCCGGTCCGCCGACCCGGGTCCCGGGCTCCTGGGTGCGGGTGCTGCTGCTGGTGTCGATGGCCGCGTCCGCCGCGGCCCTCGCAGTCGTCCTGGTGCACGTCGACGGCAGCTGGGCCCATCCCAGCTTGGGCGACCTGCACCGGCTGGGGGTCGGGTAGCCACCAGAGGCTTGTGCCGTCGCGGCCGCGATGACAGCCTCGGCGCGTGGACACGAGCGTGTACGACGCAGCGGGAGGCGGTCCGGCGCTGCTCGCGCTGGCCCACGCCTGGCACGAGCGCTGCCTGGCGGACCCGGTGGTGAGCCACGCGTTCTCCCACGGATTCCACCCCCAGCACTCCGAACGGCTGGCGGCCTACTGGGCCGAGGCCCTCGGGGGGCCGGCCGACTTCAGTGGCTCGGTCGGCGACGAGACGGAGGTCGTGCGGACGCACTCCGGCAACGGCGAGCACGTCGAGATGGACCGCCGCGCCCTGGAGGCCTTCGTGCTCGCGCTCGACGACGCCGGCCTGCCCAACGACCCGCGCCTGCGGCAGACGCTGACCGACTACTTCGCCTGGGGGATCCGGGAGATGGCGCGCTTCCACGAGTCCGCCGACGACGTGCCCACGGGGCTGCCGATGCCGCGGTGGTCGTGGGACGGACTCGCGGACGCCTGAGCGCCGGTCAGTGCCGCCGCACCACCACGCTGCAGTTGCGCAGCGCGTCGAGCGGGTCGACGCTGCCGAGGTAGACCAGCTGGCCGGGCGGCGAGCCGACCATGGTGTTGCAGAAGAAGTCGTCACGGACGCCGTCGTCGGTAGCGACGATCTCGTTCATGCCTTCCTCGCCGAACACCTCGTCGGCACCGGCGCCGGGGTAGATGACGTCGTCGCCCTCGTCGCCGGTGATGCTGTCGTTGCCGGTGCCGCCCACGATGTAGTCGTTGCCGGCATCACCGTCGAGCTCGTCGTCGCCAGAGCCGCCGAAGACCCGGTCGTCGCCCTCACCACCTTGCGGATGGTCGTTGCCAGGGCCGCCGTACACGATGTCGTTGCCGTCGTTGCCGTGCAACCAGTCGTTGCCTTCGGCGCCATAGGCGAGGTCGTTGTCGCCACCGAGGCGGACGTAGTCGTCGCCCGCCATGGCGAGCACGCGCTCGGCGTGGCGCTTGGTGATGATGGTGTCGTTGCCGACGGTGCCTTGCACCGTGGTCCTGGCCGAGCGCTGGGCGAGTGCCGCGCCGGTCGTGGAGTTGTTCGTCGTCGCTCCGGAGACCGCGGGGACCGCGACGGTGAGAAGAACCGTCACGCACGCAGCGATGAACCGGGCCCTTGGGGGGAGGGGGGCCATCGGCCCACCGTAGCGAGACGACGACCATCCGTCATCCCATCGTGGGATCCGGCAGAGTGGTCCGGACCACCCGACGTGGTGGTCTCAGGGAGCGCTTCTCCCGAGCAGGTCAAGGGGAAGGCTGAACGGCGGACGCCCGGGACCCCACGCCCCGAGCGGCCGCCGTCGTCAGTGGTCAGGCCCCACTCAGGAGCGGGGCCAGTCCGCGAAGGTGACCTGTCCACCCGTGATCGACACCGTCATCAAGACGGTGTCCTCGCCCTTGTCGAAGAGCTCGTAGCTGCCCTCGACGAGCTCGGGGAAGACCATGGACGGCAGGGTGCCGCCGTCGACCGGACGGTTCACGACGGCGACGTGAGGTCGGTGGGCGGACCCGTTACTCGCGTCGCCCTCGTCATGTCCGTGCCCGTGCCCGTGGCCATGACCGTGCTCATGGCCACGGGCCGGGTGCTCACTGCCGGCAGGCGCGATCTCGATCTCGACGCCGACCATGGAGGCCGGCATCGAGACGACGAGCGCACCGATGTCGCCACCGATGTCGAGCATCACGGCGCCCTGGCCCGCGTGCGGGTTCTCCGGGGCGGCCGCCGGCTCGGTCGAGCCGGACGGGCCGTGGTGCCGGTCGTCCGGCTCGACCGTGGTCACGACGCCGTCGCGGTGCCGGGCACCGTCTGGTAACCGCCGCCCGGCAGTCCCAGGAACGGGAACGTGTCGGTGACGGCGGCGTTGGTGTTGGTGGTCCCGTCGGTGACGGCGCTGGCGGCGC
>JANLYC010000486.1:0-1739 GCA_031365435.1 Nocardioidaceae bacterium | reverse complement strand
GCCTGCGTACACCTCGGCGTCGGTGTTGACGACCTCCCGCCACCGTCCGGCGAACGGCAGCCCGAGCCGGTAGCCCTCGTGCGGTACGCCGGCGAAGTTCGCCACGCAGGCCAGCACCTCGCCATGGCTGCCCCAGCGCAGGAACGAGAACACGTTGTCGGTCGCGTCGTTGGCGTCGATCCAGGCGAACCCGTGCGGGTCGGTGTCCTGGGTCCACAGCGCGGGCGTGTCGCGGTAGACCAGGTTGAGGTCGCGTACCGCGCGGTGCACGCCCCGGTGGTCCGGCGTGTCGAGCAGCCACCAGTCGAGCGAGCGGCCCTCGGACCACTCTGCCTCCTGACCGAACTCGCAGCCCATGAACAGCAGCTGCTTGCCAGGATGCGCCCACATGAAGGCGAGCAGCGCCCGCAGGTTCGCGAGCTGCTGCCACCGGTCGCCCGGCATCTTGCGCAGCAGCGATCCCTTGCCGTGGACGACCTCGTCGTGGCTGATGGGCAGGATGTAGTTCTCGCTGTAGGCGTACACCATCGAGAACGTCATCTGGTGGTGGTGGTAGCCGCGGTAGATCGGCACCCGCTCCATGTAGTCGAGCGTGGCGTGCATCCAGCCCATGTACCACTTCACCCCGAAGCCGAGGCCGCCCAGATCCACCGGCCGGGTGACGCCCGGCCACGCCGTGGACTCCTCGGCGATGGTGACCACACCCGGCACCCGCCGGTAGACGACAGAGTTCATCTCCTGCAGGAACGCGACGGCGTCGAGGTTCTCCCGGCCGCCGTACTGGTTGGGCAGCCACTCGCCCTCCTTGCGGGAGTAGTCGAGGTAGAGCATCGACGCGACCGCATCGACGCGCAGCCCGTCGACGTGGAACTCCTGCAGCCAGTACGTCGCATTCGCGACCAGGAAGTTCTTGACCTCGTTGCGGCCGAAGTCGAAGACGTAGGTGCCCCAGTCCATCTGCTCGCCGCGGCGCGGATCGGCGTGCTCGTACAGCGGCGTCCCGTCGAAGCGGGCCAGCGCGAACTCGTCCTTGGGGAAGTGCGCCGGAACCCAGTCGACGATCACGCCGATCCCGGCCTGGTGCAGCCGGTCGATGAGGTGGCGCAGCTCGTCCGGCGAGCCGAACCGGGACGTGGGTGAGTAGTACGACGTGAACTGATAGCCCCACGAACCGCCGAAGGGGTGCTCGGCGACGGGCAGGAACTCCACGTGCGTGTAGCCGAGCCAGCTGACGTACTCGACCAGCTGCTCCGCCAGCTCCTGGTAGGACAGGCCCTGCCGCCACGAGCCGAGGTGCACCTCGTAGACCGACATCGGTGCGGCGTGCGCCGGGCGGTCGCGACGGGCGGTCATCCACGCGTCGTCGCCCCACGCGTAGTCGGAGACGTCGACGACACTGGCCGTCTGCGGCGGCACCTCGGTGCGCCGCGCCATCGGGTCGGCCTTCTCGCGCCACACAGAATCGGCGCCGAGCACGGAGAGCTTGTAGCGCGTCCCCTCACCGATGTCGGGGACGAACAGCTCCCAGACGCCACTGGAACCCAGCGACCGCATCGGGTGTCCGCGCCCGTCCCAGCCGTTGAAGTCGCCGATGACGCGGATGCCGCGGGCGTTCGGTGCCCACACCGCGAACGACGTGCCGGTCACCGGGCCGGTTGCGGTGTCATAGCGGCGGACGTGGGCGCCGAGGACGGTCCACAGCTCCTCGTGCCTTCCCTCGCCGATCAGGTGCAGGTCGA
>JANLYC010000481.1:0-4911 GCA_031365435.1 Nocardioidaceae bacterium | reverse complement strand
CGATGACCCTCTTGCTCGAGGTCCCCGGTGCGGAGCTGCTGGCCGCCGTCTTCCTCGGCCAGGCGCCCCCTGCCGCGGTCTATGTCGGGCTCGCGCTCATCGTGGGCGGCCTGGCGATCGTGGTCAACGCACGCTCCCGCGGGGCGACTCCCCGCGAGGCGCCGATCGACTGAGCCGGTCGCCGGCCGCGCGTGAGATGTTTCACGAGCAGTGTCGGCCCGGTGGTGGCGCGGTCTAGGCTCAGCGCCAGTCCATGTCACCTGCCGCTAAGGATGTTCGATGCCCGAGGGTCTGCGATCGCGCCGTTCGTGCCTGGCCGTGCCCGGTTCCAACCCGCGTTTCCTCGAGAAGGCCAAGGGTCTCGACGCCGACCAGGTCTTCCTCGACCTCGAGGACTCGGTGGCCCCGATCGCCAAGCCTGATGCCCGCGGCACGGTCGTCGAGGCGCTGAACTCTGGAGGTTGGGGCGACAAGGTCCGCGTCGTACGTGTCAACGACTGGACGACGCAGTGGACCTACGGCGACGTCGTGACGGTCGTCGAGGGTGCCGGAGCCAACCTCGACTGCCTCATGCTGCCGAAGGTGCAGACCGCCGACCAGGTTGTGGCGCTCGACCTGCTTGTCACCCAGATCGAGAAGTCGGTCGGACTGGAGGTCGGCCGCATCGGCATCGAGGCACAGATCGAGAACGCGCTGGGACTCATCAACGTCGACGCGATTGCGACCGCGAGCCCGCGAGTCGAGACGATCATCTTCGGACCGGCGGACTTCATGGCCTCGATCAACATGAAGTCGCTCGTCGTCGGGGAACAGCCACCCGGGTATGACGTGGGCGACGCCTACCACTACATCCTGATGCAGATCCTGATGGCAGCGCGCGCCCACGACAAGCAGGCGATCGACGGGCCCTACCTGCAGATCCGCGACGTCGAGGGTTTCACGCGAGTGGCCGGCAGGAGCGCGGCGCTCGGGTTCGACGGCAAGTGGGTGCTGCACCCCGGCCAGATCGACGCGGCCAACGAGACTTACTCGCCCGCGCAGAGCGACTTCGACCACGCCGAGAACATCCTCGACGCCTACGACCACTTCACGTCTGAGCAGGGCGGCGCGACGGGCGCTGTCATGCTCGGGGACGAGATGATCGACGAGGCATCCCGCAAGATGGCTCTGGTCATCTCGGCGAAAGGCCGGGCCGCGGGCATGCAGCGCACCGATCGGTGGACACCGCCGACCGCATGACCTCCGCCGCTCGACGAGAAAGGGACTCCTGATGGGTCGCCTCTGCGAAACCGAAGGTCTGACGGACATCCAGACCGAGATCCTCAAGACCGTCAGGGAGTTCGTCAACAAGGAGATCCTGCCGGTCGCCAGCGAGCTTGAGCATGCCGACGAGTACCCCCAGCAGATCGTCGACGGAATGAAGGAGCTGGGGCTGTTCGGGCTCACGATCCCCGAGGAGTACGGCGGCCTCGGCGAGTCGCTGCTCACCTACGCGCTCGTGGTCGAAGAGATCGCCCGTGGCTGGATGAGCGTCTCGGGCATCGTCAACACGCACTTCATCGTGGCCTACATGCTGATGCAGCACGGTACCGAGGAACAGAAGCAGAAGTACCTGCCCCGGATGGCGACAGGTGACCTGCGTGGGTCGTTCTCGATGAGCGAACCCGGATGCGGATCGGACGTGTCGGCGATCCGCACCAAGGCGGTGCGAGACGGTGACGACTTCGTCATCACCGGCGAGAAGATGTGGATCACCAACGGCAGCACCTCGAACCTGCTGGCGGTGCTGGTCAAGACCGACGAGGGGCCCGAGCACGAAGGCAAGCCGCACCGCAACATGACCACGTTCCTCATCGAGAAGGAGCCCGGCCTCGGTGCCCAGGCCGACGGCACGCTGACGATCCCCAGCAAGATCGAGAAGATGGGCTACAAGGGCGTCGACTCGACCGGCGCGGTCTTCGAGGGTCACCGGGTCGGCCCGGACAAGGTGCTCGGTGGCGTCACCGGCCAGGGTTTCTACCACATGATGGACGGCGTCGAGGTCGGTCGCGTCAATGTCGCGGCCCGGGGCTGCGGCGTCGCGTGGCGGGCTTTCGAGCTCGGCATCGCCTACGCCCAGCAGCGGGAGACCTTCGGCAAGAAGATCGCCGAGCATCAGGCTGTGCTGTTCCGGCTCGCGGAGATGGGCACCAAGGTCGAGGCGGCCCACCAGCTGATGGTCAAGGCGGCCAAGAAGAAAGACTCGGGAGAGCGCAACGACCTCGAGGCCGGGATGGCGAAGTACCTCGCCGCGGAGTACTGCTCCCAGGTCGTGGAGGACTCCTTCCGCATCCACGGCGGGTACGGCTATTCGAAGGAGTACGAGATCGAGCGGCTCTACCGCGAGGCTCCGATGCTGCTGATCGGAGAAGGCACCGCGGACATCCAACGCATGATCATCGGCCGGCGTCTGCTGGAGGACTACCGCCTCTGACCTAGGCTTGACACGAGCCGAGGAGACAACCATGCCATTCCCCATCCACGAGGTGCCGAGAGGTATCCCCATCGGGACCTACCCGTCGTATGACAAGGCCCAGGAGGCGGTCGACTACCTGTCCGACCACGAGTTCCCGGTCGAGAACGTCTCGATCATCGGGACGGACCTGCGGTTGGTCGAGAACGTCACCGGACGGCTGACCCGAGGCAAGGTCGTCAGTGCAACGGCCGCCACAGGTGCCACCTGGGGCCTGTTCATGGGGGCTCTGTTCGTCTTGTTCTCGACGAACGCGAACCTCTTCGTCGCGATCTTCGCTGCCGCCGTCGGAGCCGGCTTCGGAGCGCTGTCCGGTATGGCGGCGTACCACGCGACCGGCGGCAAACGGGACTTCACGTCGACGACCGGGGTCGTCGCCCTGTCTTATGAGATCGTCTGTGTGCCCAAGGTCGCCGAGGATGCGGCCAACATGCTCGGCAGGCTGGCGCTGCGCGACGGCTGATCGCGGGTCGGGATCAGGGAGCCCAGGTCCAGGAATCGATGATCGTGCCGAGCGTGGCTTTCGCCTCCGCCGCGTGTCCCTTGTCGAACGTCATCGTCGTCGCGTAGACCAGGCCGTCCTTGACGACGAAGTACTGGATGAGGGAGACGTGGACCCCAGATGCCAACGTCGTGGACGTCTGACCAAGCGCCGGACTGCCGTCGAAGTCGGGCGCCGAGATCGGTGTCACCGCCGACTTCGTCACGCTCTTGAGCTCCCGCGCAGCCTCTTTGGCGAGCTCAGCCTGGCTGACGCCGGCGTCGATCTCGTTGGGCACGACCACGTTGAAGTTGGTGCGGAACACCTGATCCTGCTGCGGCTCCGCCATCGCCACGTCGGCCTGGCTGTTCTGCTGTTTGGCCTGCGTGGTGATGTCCTCCCAGTCGGCGGGGATCACGACGCTGTAGCCCTGCCCGGACAGTGTGCCCGGGTCGGGCGAGGTCGAGTCGGCAGACGTCGTCGGAGAGGTGGGGTCACCCTTGGTCTTGGTGTCACTCGCGGAGCTACACGCGGTGACGAGGAGCAGCGTGGCGGCGGCGGCGAGCAGGGCGGGACGGCGGGTACGCATCGGCATACCCTAGCCGCCGCTCCGGGTGCAGCGACCGCCCGCGGGCGGCTGCCGAGCCACGTGTGACCAGCCCCACAAGGCGCCCGAAGCCAGGCTTTGCCACGATGGACCTGCCCAGCCGGTGCCAGGCCCCACCCCGTCGACGAGGAGTCCGCATGCAGTTCGGTCGTAGCTACGAGGAGTTCGAGGTCGGCGCGACCTACAAGCACTGGCCGGGCAAGACGGTCACGGAGTACGACGACCACCTGTTCTGCCTGCTCACCATGAACCACCACCCGCTGCACCTCGATGCCCACTACGCCGAGGAGACCACGCAGTTCGGCAAGAACGTCGTGGTCGGCAACTACGTGTACTCGTTGCTGATCGGGATGAGCGTGCCGGACGTGTCAGGTCGCGCCATCGCCAACCTCGAGGTCGAGTCACTGCGTCACGTGGCGCCGACGTTCCACGGTGACACGATCTACGGCGAGACCACCGTGCTCGACAAGTGGGAGAGCACGTCGAAGGACGATCGCGGCATCGTCCAGGTCGAGACCGTCGGCTACAACCAGGACGGCACCGTGGTGTGTACGTTCCGACGCAAGGTGATGGTGCCGAAGGACAGCTACCTCGAGGCTCGCGGCGGGGAGCAGCCCGGCCGCCCGACCCCCGTTCCGCGCGATCGCTGACGTCGAGAGGGTGGCGTGGAAAGCCGAGAGGCGTCTCAACCTTCTGACCTTCTGCAGGGTCTACATCCCTGAGACCACCGCAACGCTCGCACCGCACAGGGGGACAGCACATGCAGGTCAGCGACGAACTGGCATTCGGCGATTTCATGGCAGCGCGGTGGAATGCGCTGTTTCGCACCGCTTACCTGATCACGGGCGACCGTCATCAGGCCGAGGACCTGCTGCAGTCGGCGTTGGCCAAGACCTTCGTGGCGTGGAAGCGGGTGAAGGCCAAGGAGGCGGCAGACGCCTACGTCCGGCGGGTGATGGTCAACACCGCTGCCACCCGCTGGAAGAGGCGGCGACACGAGACTCTCGTCGACGTCGCTCCTGATCCAGGGCATGACGGGGGCATGGAGTCGGCCACCACCCAGGTGGTGTTGTGGGAGCGGATCTGTGCGCTGCCGCCGCGGATGCGGGCCACGTTGGTCCTGCGCTACTACGAAGACCTCACGGAGGCAGAGACCGCTCGCGAGCTCGGCTGCTCGGTCGGAGCGGTCAAGAGTCAGACACACCATGCGCTCAAGAGGTTGCGGGACGCATTCGAGGAAACAGAAGACAAGCTCACGTTGGGCGAGCTTTTCAGGGGGAACAGATGAACGACATGTCCACCCAGGTCCGC
>JANLYC010000473.1:0-1909 GCA_031365435.1 Nocardioidaceae bacterium | reverse complement strand
TGGGGTGAGTGACGGGACTTGAACCCGCGACATCCGCGACCACAACGCGGCGCTCTACCAGCTGAGCTACACCCACCATGCCGTGCTTGCACCCCGGCAGGGGCGGCAGCAGCGAGAAGAGAGTGTACCTGTTCTGAGGGGCTGGTCAGTCCACAGGGGGAGTGGGGGCGGTGAGAGAGCCGCCATGTCGGGCAGCGAGCTCCTTGGCCGCATCGGAGTCAGGTCCGGGCGACGGCACGAACACCGCAGCGCGGTAGTACCGGAGCTCCTCGATGCTCTCCTGGATGTCGGCCAGCGCGCGGTGGTTTCCGCTCTTGGCCGGGCTGGCGAAGTACGCACGAGGGAACCACCTCCGCGCCAGCTCCTTGATCGACGAGACGTCCACGATCCGGTAGTGGAGGTGGCTCTCCAGCTGCGGCATGTCGCGGGTCAGGAACAGTCGGTCCGTCCCGACCGTGTTACCAGCCAGCGGGGCTTTGTTGGGCTCGGGTACATGCTTGCGTACGTAGTCGAGCACCGCCTTCTCTGCGCTGGCGAGGTCGACGCCACCCTCGAGCTCGTCCAGCAGACCGGACTTGGTGTGCATGGTTCGGACGACCTCGTTCATCTGTTCGACTGCGGCCTCGGGGGGCTTGATGACGATGTCGACACCCTCTCCGAGCACATTGAGCTCGAAGTCGGTCACCAGGGCGGCAACCTCGATCAAGGCGTCCGCGCCGAGGTCCAGACCCGTCATCTCGCAGTCGATCCACACCATCCTGTCGTTCACGTCCGCCACCCTACGGTGCCTTGGCGCGTCAGCGTAGGTTGGAGTCCATGCTGACGGGTACCTCACCGACATGACGAGCTCATCAGACCAGACGCAGAACCAGTGGTCCGTCGATGATCGGCCGGCCGTCGAGCACACCCGGCCGACCGGCGTTGAATCCGAGACCGTCGAGGCGGTCGGCAAGATCACCGAGGCACTCGAGACGGTCGAACGCGCTCGCGGACACCTCTACGACTTCCACCAGCTGACCGGCTCCGCAGACCTGACCCTGGGGCAGGGCGTCGAGAAGCTCCGCCAGGCGGGCCACTCCGACCTGGCGGACCGGATCGAGACCGAGCTGATCGGGATGAACGTTCTCCCGGGTAGATGGACCTTCCAGATCGTCGAGGAGTACGACGACGGCTACTACGCCGCGTTCACGGCGTTCGAACGGGCAGCTCGTGACGAACTGCTGCAGGGACGCAGGCACGTCTTCGAGGCGGAGATGAAGGAAGACCGGCGTACGCACGGACACCCGGGGCACGAAGCGCGGCCGCACGGTGGCTAGCGGGTCGTGGCCGTCGTCGCGCGAACACCCGACACCACCGCAACACGACAGTGAAGAGGGGACGCGGTGACATCACTCCGCACGCGAACGTCGACGGTGCTGACCGGGCTCTGCGCGGGAGCCCTTCTGGTGGCGGCGCTCAGCACTCCGTCCTTGGCGGCATACCCGAACCAGCCCGCGCCGCAGTCGTGGACCCCGCCCGGACCGGTCCATGCCGTGCTGGCCACGGCCAAACGGGTGTACGTCGCGGGCGCGTCGTCCGGCGGTGCCGGCGTCATCGCGGCGCTGCAGCCGTCGACCGGCAGGTTGCTCTGGCAGGTCGCGACCGACGGGGACGTCCGAGCGCTGGCAGTCTCCACGAACGGGAGGCGTCTCTTCGCCGGCGGCCAGTTCCAGACCGTGAGCGGGATTCAGCACAAGCATCTGGTCGCCCTGACGTCGTCGAAAGGGTCGGCCGCCCCGTGGAACGCCTCGGCGAGTGGTGAGGTCCTGGACCTGCTGGTCGACGGGCAGACGTTGTACGTCGGTGGCAGCTTCGACTCGATCGGACAGCATCAGCAGCGAGGTCTGGGAGCAGTGACCACCGACACCGG
>JANLYC010000468.1:0-7285 GCA_031365435.1 Nocardioidaceae bacterium | reverse complement strand
GGCTCGGTCAACGCGAACGCCCCGACCGCCGTCCACGGCTGTGGATAAGTCTGTGGAAAAGGTGTGGGAACCCTGTCCACCGGTGTGGATAACCCGTGGACAACGTGGGATCGACCTGTGCAGCGCTCCGGAACATCGCCGCGCAAGGACCTCACTGAGCAGGTCTTATCCACCATCTCGCCGTCCACCCGGTGTGGACAGAAAAAACCTCCCGCCGAAGACACCGTAACGACCGTCTTGTCCTCCACGATGTCGTCGCCGCCAGCCGTTAAGTTGGGCCGATGGACCCTTCGTCGCCTGAGCCCGCGGTCGAGGTACGCCGCTCCCGGCGCCGTACGCGCACCGTGTCGGCATACCGCGACGGCGACACGATCGTGGTGATGATCCCCGCCCGCATGTCGCGCGGTGAGGAGCAGGAGTGGGTTGCGACGATGGTGCAGCGCGTCGCGCGCGCCGAACGGCGCCGCCGGCCGAGCGACAGTGACCTCGAGCAGCGCGCAGTCCAGCTGTCGCGCAAGTACCTCGAGGGACGTGCCCGCCCGACCTCGGTCCGCTGGGTGGCCAACCAGCGCGCCCGCTGGGGCTCGTGCACGCCTGCCGACGGGACGATCCGGCTCTCCGAGCGGTTGCAGGGCATGCCGTCCTATGTCATCGACTACGTGCTGCTGCACGAGCTGGCCCATCTGCTCGAACCCGGCCACGACGACGACTTCTGGGCCTGGCTGAAGCGCTACGACATGACCGAGCGGGCGCGCGGGTTCCTCGAGGGCGTGTCGACGGCAAGCCACCTCGAGCCACCTCCCGGTTCGACACCCTCTGACGACCACCTCGACGACCTCGGTGGCGATGTGGACGAGATCAGGCCGAATGATGCCTGATTTCACGGCAAAAGTCCGTTGCGCTGAGCGTTAAATGCGGTCGACGCGCTGTGGCGAATACCCAACCGTCCGCGCCTGACGTAGTGTGACGCGAGGTCGCCGGTGGACCTCCACTCGGCCCGGCGGGATTCTGCACTCGAATCCTCGTCGTGACCAACCGCAACATGCGGTCAGCGGGACCCTCCCGATGACCGCCCTAAGACGAAGAGGAGGCCCGTCATGGCGGAGACCTGGAAGGGCGAGTTCTACTGCGTGAAGTGCAAGGCCAAGCGCGAAGCAAGCGGCGAGGTGCACGTCAACGACAAGGGCACCCGCATGGCCAAGGGCAAGTGCCCGGTGTGCGGCACCAACCTGAACCGCATCCTCGGCAAGGCCTGAGCAAGCCCACAGCCAGCATCAGCTGAGCACGACGTCGAGAGGCAGGGTCCCTTCGGACCCTGCCTTTCGTGCGTCCCGGCCCCGGTCATCCTGTGGATGACCGCCCCCGTGGCAGCGGCTGTCCTGGCATGCTGCCAGGCATCCGCGCTCGTCATGGATCGAGCGCGTGCCCGGCACATCACCCAGGAGGCATCGTGCGTCCCCAGCTCCGCCCCGGACTGCAGGTGCTCCGTCGCGACCTCCACACCGTGCAGCTCGGACTCGACTGGCCGGGGGTCGCCGTGCTGCCCGACTCTCCGGCACTCCAAGCCGTCCTCGACACGATCGACGGCATCCGCGACGTGCCGGCAGTCGTCCTCACCGCCGCCCGTAGCTCCGGGGTCGATCTCGCGGACGCGGAGGCCGCCCTCGACACGCTGATCGAGGCCGGCGCCGTCGTCGACCAGGCGCATCATCTGCGCGGCAGTCTGTCGGAGCCCGCCTGGGCCGCCACCTGGCTGCTGGTCGGCCCGCACGGGCGGGCCGCCGATGTCGTCGCGGCGCGGACCGGTCGCGCTGTCGACGTACGCGGCTCAGGGCAGGTCGCCGACGGCGTTCGCGGTCTCCTCCCGCGCGCTGGCCTCATGCATGACCCCAGTCACGCCGAGCTGGTCGTGATGGCCTGTGACCAGGAGCCGCCGCGATCCCTGTCCGACGGGGTCATGGCCGACGGCCGGCCCCACCTGTGGGTGGTCGTGCGGGAGCTGGTCGGAGTACTGGGACCGTTCGTGCAGCCCGGTACGACCCCGTGCCTGCGCTGCGTCGATCGGGCGCGCGCACATCATGACCCGGCCTGGCCGACGCTCGTCGAGTCCGCCAGCATCCCACGCGGCCACGTTCATGCCTGCGACCCGCTGCTGGCCACCCTCGTCGCCACGTGGGCGACGCTGGAGGTCTCCTTGTGGGCTTGCGACCTGCAGCCACAGACCTGGGGCCGGACCATCGAGATCCCGCTGGGTGTCGGCAATATCACGCTCGCCCGAAGTGACGCAGATCCGGGCTGCGGGTGTGGTTGGCCGCTGTGGCAGGACACAATGGGGGCATGAGCGACCTCCCCCGCAAGACCGTGGCCCGGACCGCGCGGCTCGCGTCCTTGCCCTTGGGGTACGCCGGTCGCGCCACGCTCGGTCTCGGCAGGCGGCTGGGCGGCGCGCCCGCCGAAGCCATCGCCACCTCGATGCAGCAAGCGACGGCCGAACAGCTGTTCAAGGTGCTGGGCGAGCTCAAGGGCGGCGCCATGAAGTTCGGCCAGGCGCTGTCCGTCTTCGAGTCGGCTCTCCCTGAGGCGCTCGTCGCGCCCTACCGGGCCACGCTCACGCAGCTGCAGGACGCTGCTCCTCCGATGCCCGCGTCAGTGGTCCACACCGTGCTCGCGCGCGAGCTCGGGCCTTCCTGGCGAACCAACTTCACCTCGTTCGACGACAATCCCGCGGCCGCCGCCTCGATCGGTCAGGTGCACCGCGCCGTCTGGTCCGACGGTCGAGACGTCGCGGTCAAGATCCAGTACCCCGGTGCCGGTGAGGCTCTGCTCAGCGACCTGCGACAGATCGGCCGGGCTGCCCGCCTCTTCGCCGGCTGGATCCCCGGCATCGACATCAAGCCGCTGGTCAAGGAACTGCAGGACCGTGTCAGCGAAGAGCTGGACTACCGGCTCGAGGCCGACGCCCAGCAGCGATTCGCCGACGCGTTCGTCGACGATCCCGAGGTCGTCGTGCCGCAAGTCGTGGCCCACACCGAGCGACTGCTCGTGTCTGAGTGGCTGGAGTCCGATCGATCGCTGGCGCGGCTCATCGCCGAGGGCACACAGGAGGAGCGGGACCGTTACGGCGAGATCTACGTGCGCTTCCTGTTCTCCGGTCCCGCCCGCGCCGGCCTGCTGCATGCCGACCCGCACCCCGGCAACTTCCGGCTGCTTCCCGATGGTCGCGTCGGCGTCGTCGACTACGGCGCGGTGGCTCGCCTCCCCGACGGGCAGCTCCCCCGTGACATCGGCGTGCTGCTGCGGTATGCCGCCGACGACGACTACGAGGCCGTGCTCGCAGGCCTTCGTGAGCTGGGATTCGTGAAGCCACATGTCCAGATCGACGTCGAGTCGCTGCGCGCGTACCTGCATCCGTTCATCGAGCCGGCCACGACGCCGACGTTCCAGTTCAGTCGGGAGTGGATGCGCGGCCAGTTCGCCCGCATCAACGATCCGCGTTCCCCGGGCTACACGACCGTGCTGAAGATCAACCTGCCGCCGGAGTACCTGTTGATCCACCGGGTCTGGCTCGGCGGCATCGGTGTGCTGTCCCAGCTCGGAGCCGAGGCTGCTTTCGCGTCGATGCTCGCCGACTCGTTGCCGGGCTTCGCCGACGAAGGACCGGCCGCCTGACGGCTGCTCGGAGACGGTGCAGCCTCACCACCACTCGGCATCGAGTTTGGACTCGATGGCGCGCAGGTGCTCGCGCGCACATCGATCGCAGTACACGCTGCGCTTGCCGTTCTCGACGGAGGTCACCCAGGTGAAGGGCACGTCGTCGGCCGCTTCGGCATGGGCATCGCCGACTCCGGATGCGGAGGGTGCCGTTGTACCGCAGAAGTCACACACGACCATGCCTCCCACTCAAGCACGCGCCGCTTGACGATGACTAGCGTGGACCCATGGTGACCGCACCCGGTGACGACGAAGTCGGTTTCTGGACCGGCCGACTGAGCAAACTCGCCCAGCAGGCAGGTGTGCCGGGCGCGGTGCTTGGCATTCTCGTGCCAGACCGCGAAATCACCGTCGCCCATGGTGTCGTCAACGCGGCCACCGGCGTGACCACCACGCCGGACACGCTGTTCCAGATCGGCTCCATCACCTAGGTGTGGACCGCCACGATGATCATGCAGCTCGTCGAGGAGGGACGCCTGAGCCTCGACACCACGGTCGCTGCCCTCCTGCCAGAGGTGCACATCGGGCGACCCGATGTCGCCGACGACATCGCGGTGCGTCACCTCCTCACGCATACGAGCGGGATCGACGGGGATATCTTCACCGACACGGGCCGGGGGGACGACTGCGTTGCCAAGTATGTCGACGCGCTGGCCGAGGCGCCGCACACACACGACGTCGGCAGCGCGTATTCGTACTGCAACGCCGGGTTCGTCGTCCTCGGCCGGATCATCGAGCGGCTCGACGACCGAGCCTGGGATCGCTCGTTGCGGGCGCGCCTGATCGACCCGCTGGCACTGCGCGACACCGTCATCCTGCCCGAGGAGGCGATCCTGCGACGTGCGGCTGTCGGACATCGCGAACGCCCGCACGAGGACCAACCCGTGACGACGTGGCAACTGCCGCGCAGCCTCGGACCGGCCGGGCTGATCACCTCCACCGTCCACGACGTGCTCGCCTTCGCTCGGCTGCATCTCGACGACGGCGTCACCGGCGACGGCACGCGGCTGCTCAGCCGGGAGGCTGTCCACGCGATGCAGCAGCCGCGCTTCGCCATCCCGTCGGTCGGCGAGGAAGACGAGATCGGCTGGGGCTGGCGGCTCAACACCTGGGGCGGGCGTCGAGTCATCGGTCACGACGGCGGCACGATCGGCCAACTGGCATACCTCCGGATCGACCCGTCGACCCGGGTGGCCGCCTGCCTGCTCACGAACTCTCCGAGCTCCGACGCGGTCTACGAGGCTCTGTTCGCCGAGGTGTTTGCGTCGTACGCCGGCGTGGAGATGCCACCGGGACCGAAGCCTGCACCGCCGGGGGCGCAGCCGCGCGTCGAACTGCTCGAGACACAGGTGGGCCGCTATGAGCGCACGTCGCGCCGATTCGACGTCAGCATGGAGGGTGATCGCCTGCGGGTGGTCTCGACCATGCGCGGAGACCGTGCGCTCATCGGCGACGAAGGCCCGCAGACTCTGGTGCTGGAACCCGCCGACGCAACTGGTGACCACTTCGTCTGCCGCTCGCACGGGCAGGATCCGTGGACGCCGCTGAGCTTTGGCGTGTCCGGGGACGGAGTTCGCTACCTCTACCTCGGCGGCCGTGTCACGCCGATGATGAACCACCGCGGCTGACCGGCCGTTGGCTGGACGCCAGCCGACCCGGCGACATACACGACGAAGCGACGGCGCCCTGCCCCCATCGGGAGGGCAGAGCGCCGTCGGTGTCGACTCACCGGTCGCGTTCCGGTCAGAGAGCGCGGGCGAGAAGCAGGCGAGCCTGCTGGCTGGCACGCTCGGCCCGGTTGGCCAGACGACGCGCCTTGCTCAGCTGGTTGCCGAGCCGCAGTTCGCGCGCCTGCCGGAGGCGCGCGTCGATATGGGCGCGAGCCAGGTCTTCATGGATGAGATTCATCTCAGTGCTCCTGTTCGTGAAAAAGCTTGTGGTCATCGAAAGTCGTTTCTCTCAGTTCGCTTGGGCGAGCCGGTTGGTCTCGCTTGCCGGGTGCTGCTCGGGGCTACGGTCAGGCCGCAACCTCGCACTTACGAGGCCTACCCCTTGGCCGCTTGCGGGCGACAACTGCTCCTGAAACGAGCAGCTCTCCACCCCACACACCCCACGGTTCGTGGCGGTCGATTGCTCCGGAGAGGCATTCGGCCCGCACGGGGCATGAACGGCACAGCGTCTTGGCCAGCTCGACATCTGCTGGAGACTCGGCGAAGAACAGCTCCGGGTCGTTGATCCGACAGGGCAGTTCGCTCGCGTCTGTCACCTCACTCGCGATGAGTGCGTCGAGGACGCTGATAGTCATGTGTGTCACCTCCTTGTGACCTTCGTCGATCGGACGGGGTAAACGAAAAAGCCGCGGATTCCCTGTCGGGAGTCCGCGGCTTGGAGGCGCCGGCTAGAAGAGTCTTCTAGTCCGGTGGATACCAAGCGCAGACGCCCGGGGGGACGTCCTTGACCGTTGCCGGAACGATGTACACGCCAAAAGCGTCACCAGCGTGGCTGCTCATGCCAGCAGCGATGCGACCACCCTGAACAGGTGCACCGAGGGTCGACCAAGGACGGAGGGCAGACATGGCGATGCACGACGTCATAGGCGTCGCGGTGGTGAGCTCGAGGTTCTTCATGGAACTGCCCTCCTTTCAGAGATCGGTTGCTCGTGAACGTCGGGACGTCGTTGAGCGTTTTCGGCTGTCAGGTCGCAGAGTGAGATGCCCTCTGCAGTGGTAGCAGCGTACGCGCGCGCGAATCAGGGGTGCAAATGATTTACGGGGAAATCTCGAAAAATGTTTCAGATTCCTTGCCGGCCATCGCTGACCGGGCTGATTCGCCGCTGCGGCCCTGCACGAGCCCGACGATCGCGTCGCCGTACTTGTCGATCTTGGCCGGTCCGATGCCCGGGATGCGCACCAGCGATGCAACGTCACCCGGTTGCATCTCGGCGAGCGCGGTCATCGTCGCGTCGGTGAAGACGCAGTACGCCGGCACCTTCTCGCTGGCGGCCCGCTCGCGTCGCCACTCACGCAATGCCTCGTAGAGCTGTTCGTCGTAGGCACTCGGGCAGTCGAAGCAGCGGCCGAGCTTGCGCTCCTTGGCATCGGTGAGGGGTCGTCCGCACACGCGGCACGTGGTCAGCTTCGCTTGGGTCGTACGGCGCCGGGTCCGGCCCGGAGCCTGTCCGCCGCTGGGGCGAGAGTCGACAACCGCGTCGAGGAACCGGCTGGGCCCGCGTGACCCACGCCCACCCGGCGTACGTGCCGCTGCCCACGAGACATGCAGCTGGTCGCGGGCGCGCGTGACGCCGACGTAGAGAAGGCGGCGTTCTTCGTCGAGTCCCGCAGGCGTGTCGGCGTAGACGATCGGCATCGTGCCCTCGTGCATGCCCACGCAGAACACAACCGGCCACTCGAGTCCCTTGGCCGCGTGGAGGGTCGTCAGGGTGACCCCGTCGGCGATCGGTGCGTCCTGCGCCGCCGCCCGGCGCTGCAGCTCGGTGACGAACCCGGGAAGGTCGACGGTCGGGTGGTCGACGGTGACCTGCTCGGCCATGGCGATGACCGCCTGCAAAGACTCC
>JANLYC010000455.1:0-4014 GCA_031365435.1 Nocardioidaceae bacterium | reverse complement strand
CGACCCCGAACCCGTCTACATCGGACGGCTCGGCCTCACCGACAGCACGGGCCGCCGGCTGCTCGTCGACTGGCGCTCCCCCGCGGCCGAACCGTTCTTCGGAGCGACCCACGGCAACCCGATGGGCCTGGCGAGCCGCCGGAGGTACCGCTGGAACCGCGGCCGGGTCAGCGACTACTGGGACGAGGTCTTTACGCCGGACGGCTTCGAAGGACACGCCGCCCTCGACGACCAGTCGGCGTTCATCGCCACCCTGGGGGCGACGCGGTCGGGCCGGATGCGTGACGTGCTCAGCACCATCCAGGCCGACCAGGACGCCATCGTCCGGGCGGGATCGCGCGGTTCGCTGGTCGTCGACGGGGGTCCGGGTACGGGCAAGACCGTCGTCGCCCTGCACCGCACCGCCTACCTCCTGTACTCCGACCCGCGCCTCGGTCATCGCCGTGGTGGTGTGCTGTTCGTCGGTCCGCACCAGCCCTACCTGGCCTACGTCGCCGACGTACTCCCGAGCCTGGGCGAGGAAGGCGTGCAGATCTGCACCCTGCGCGACCTCGTCCCCGAAGGATCAGCCGCTCCGGGCGAGTCCGACCCGGCGGTGGCCAGGCTCAAGGCGTCGGCCGACCTGGTGCGGGCGATCGAGCCGGCGGTCCGGTTGTACGAAGAACCACCCACCGACGCCATGGTGGTCGGGACGCCCTGGTCAGACGTGAGGCTCGAGGTCGAGGACTGGGCCGAGGCGTTCGACGCACCAGATCCCGGTACGCCGCACAACGAGGCTCGCGACCAGGTCTGGGAGGCGCTGGCCACGATCCTGGCCGACAAGCTGCAAGCCACGTTGGAGGCCAAGGACGTGTCCTTCGACCAGTTCCAAGAGGCGTTGCGGCTCAACAAGGGCTTGGTCCAGACCGTGACAAGGGCGTGGCCGATGCTCGAGGCGACCGACCTCGTCGGAGACCTGTGGGAGGTGCCCGCCTACCTGCGCAGGTGCGCCCCTTCGCTGTCGCCCGACGAGGTCACGAGGCTGCAGCGCGCCGACCCGCAGGCCTGGACCGTGTCCGACTTGCCGCTGCTCGATGCGGCGCGCCACCGGCTCGGCGACGCGGAGGCATCCCGGCGGCAGCGCCGTCAGCACGCCGTTGCCGCCGCTGAGCGCGAGCAGATGGCCCGGGTCGTGGACGACTTCAGCGCGGCCACCGACGACGAGTACGGCGTCGGGCTGGTGACGATGCTGCGCGGCGAGGACTTCCACGACGCCCTGGTCGACGAGACCGTCCTGCCCACTGCCGATCCGGACCTGCTCGCCGGCCCGTTCGCGCACATCGTCGTGGACGAGGCGCAGGAGCTGACCGACGCCGAGTGGCAGATGCTGCTGCTGCGCTGCCCGTCCCGCAGCTTCACCATCGTCGGGGACCGCGCCCAGGCCAGGCACGGGTTCGCGGAGTCGTGGCAGGAACGACTCGAGCGGATCGGGTTGGACAACGTCACTCTCGCCTCGCTGAGCATCAACTACCGGACGCCCGCAGAAGTCATGGCCGAGGCGGAGCCGGTCATCCGGGCCGTGGTCCCCGACGCCAACGTGCCGACCTCGATCCGGCAGAGCGGCATACCCGTCGTCCATGGATCCACGTCGGACCTGGACGCGGTCCTGGACTCGTGGCTCACCGAGCATGCCGACGGGATCGCCTGCGTCATCGGCTCCCCCACGTTCGAGGCGACGTCGCGCGTGCGGTCGTTGACTCCGGAGCTGGCGAAGGGCCTCGAGTTCGACCTGGTCGTGCTGGTCGAGCCGGAGTCGTTCGGCGAGGGCATCGAAGGGGCGGTGGATCGCTACGTCGCGATGACCCGGGCCACCCAGCAGCTCGTCATACTGACTTGTCAGAAGGAGGGAGGGCTATAGCCGCCCCCACTTCTGACAAGTCGGTGGGTCAGGCGGACTGGAGCGGGCTGATGGCCTCGAGACTGGCGCCGAGATGGTCTTTCTCGACTTCGAGGTCGAACCGGGTCTGGAGGTTGAGCCAGAAGTGGTCCGTCGTGCCGAAGTAACGCGCCAGACGCAGTGCCGTGTCGGCGGTGATCCGTCGCTTGCCGTGGACGATCTCGTTGATCCGCCGTGGAGGCACGCCAATGGAAACCGCCAGGTGATTCTGTGTCACACCCAACGGCTCGAGGAACTCTTCGAAGAGCACCTCCCCCGGGTGAATCGGTGCGATGTCTGCCATCCGGCACCTCCTAGTGATAGTCCACGATCTCCACGTCCGCTGGACCGGCCGTGGTCCATCGGAAGCAAATCCGCCATTGCTGATTGATCCGGCTACTGTGCTGGCCCGCCCGGTCTCCTTTCAGCGCCTCCAAGCGGTTTCCCGGAGGAACGCGGAGGTCTTCCAGCAACTCAGCGGCGTCCAGCATCACCAGCTTCCGCAGGGCGACCCGCTCGATCCGTGGATCGATCCCCTTGGGTCGCCTTCGTGACCACAGCCGCTCGGTCGCGGAATCGCGAAACGACCTGATCACGGCCACGAGTATAACGTATGACGTTATACTCGTCGTAGAGACTTGTCAGAAGTAGGGAGGGCTATAGCCGCCCCCACTTCTGACAACTCGAGGCGAGGGGGCGATTGAGCCTGTGGCATCAACCGGATCGGGATAGGTTGACCGAATGAGGGGCTTCGTCGCCGTCTACGTGATCGCCTTGGCTCTCACGTCGTGCACAGGGTCACCGACTGCCCAGAAGACGCCAGGTCCCTCTCCGCCGGTCTCGTCGCCAACACCCCAGCCGACACGCGATGCTGCCGCTCAGGTCTCCTTGCCGTGCGATGGCGGCGCGCAGAAGCGCGTCGTTGTCGGGGCTGAGCACAAGATCGAGGGCGCCTTGTTCGGGCGACCGTTGGTGTCACCCCCCGCGCGCGACCGCAACAACAAGATCCTGTGGATTGCCAAGCAGCCGGGGCGTGACGACCTCATGGTCTCTGCGTCGTTGAACGGCACGGACCTCCAGGTGCAGCGCCGGGTTGAAGGCGGTCCGGGGCCATCGATCATCAACGTGCCCAGGCCCGGCTGCTGGACCTTCTCGTTGAACTGGGGCAGCAACCACGACGTGGTGGCGGTGCGGTACGACGCTCTGCACTGACGTCGCCACCCCGCGACTTGTCAGAAGTAGGGAGGGCTATAGCCGCCCCCACTTCTGACAAGTCGGTGTGTCGACCTATGGTGAGCCGGTCGTGGGTTGAGCATTGCTGGTCGAGCGCACCTGGGGGAAACCGGTGAAGTGGGCAGAGTCGTTCGCGCCCCTGCGTGAGCGGAACTTCGCGTGGTTCTACGCGGCGGGCGTGGTCAACACGGCCGGCTCGATGATGGCCGGAGTCGCGCTTGCCTTCGCGATCTTGGACATCAGTGACTCGGCCAGCGCTCTGGGCCAGGTCTTTGCTGCGCGCACGATTCCCATGGTCGTGTTCCTGCTGTGGGGCGGCGTCATCGCCGACCGGATCAACCGCGCCCTGATCATGCGGGTGTCCAATCTCCTCAGCGCTGTGACGCAGGGAGCCGTGGCGTTCCTGGTCCTGAGTGGACACGCCGAGCTGTGGATGATCATTGCGCTCGAGGTCGTAAACGGCACCATGTCCTCGGTCAGCTTTCCCGCCATGACCAGTGTCATGCCGCAGCTGGTACCGCGCGAGCAGCTTCAGCCCGCGAACGCCTTGATGTCGTTGTCGCGCGGCGGACTCGCCATCATCGGGCCGTCGGTGTCGGCGTTGCTCGTGGTGACCGCGGGGCCGGGCTGGGCACTGGCAATCGACGCCCTGACGTGGTTGATCGCGGCCATCCTGCTTCTCCAGGTCACCCTTCCCACTCGTGAACGTCGCGCGGACCTGCCGAGAGCCAGCATGGTGCGGGAGCTGCGGGAGGGCTGGGTCGTGTTCATCGGGATCCCGTGGCTGTGGATCGTGGTGGCCGCGTTCGGCCTGCTCAACGCGATCACCACCGGGGCGCTGATCACACTCGGACCAGCGCTGGCCA
>JANLYC010000430.1:0-6978 GCA_031365435.1 Nocardioidaceae bacterium | reverse complement strand
GCCAGCTGGCTTGTTCACAAGGCAAACGCGGGTTGGGAACGTGGCATTTGCCTCACCCGCCCGACTTTCGGGGGTCAACTCCGTCAGAGGTCGTACGACGAAAAGCGTCGAGGACCCGGCCAGCCACTGGTGTAATCAGCCGTCGCAGACTAGTTTTGCCCATGGAATCAGTCCGTCACTTCGAGGCGATCAAGGGGCCACATGACCACCCGGACACTCAAGAACCTGATCAACGGAGAACTCGTGGACAGCGTCGACGGGCGCACGTCAGCGGTCGTCAACCCCGCGACCGAGGAAGAGTACGCGACCGCCGCCGTGTCCGGCGCCGAGGACGTCGACCGCGCCATGCAGGCCGCGAGCAAGGCTTACGAGACCTGGCGGGACGCCACCCCGGCGGATCGACAGCGGGCGCTGCTCAAGCTGGCTGACGCGATGGAGCAGCGGGCCGACGAGTTCGTCGCCGTCGAGAGCGAGAACACCGGAAAGCCGCTCGGGTTCACGCAGTCAGAGGAGCTACCACCGGCCATCGACCAGGTTCGGTTCTTCGCCGGCGCCGCCCGGGTCCTGGAGGGGCGGTCCGCGGGGGAGTACCTCGCCGGTCACACGTCATACATCAGGCGCGAGCCGATCGGCGTCGTCGCCCAGGTGACGCCCTGGAACTATCCGCTCATGATGGCGATCTGGAAGGTCGCGCCGGCGCTAGCAGCGGGCAACTGCCTGGTCATCAAGCCGTCCGACACCACTCCCGCGTCGACCCTGTTGCTCGGCGAGATCGCGCAGGAGTTCTTCCCGCCCGGTGTCTTCAACGTCGTGACGGGTGACCGCGACACCGGCCGCGCGTTGATCGAGCACCCGATCCCGCAGCTGGTCTCCATCACGGGCTCCGTGCGGGCCGGCATGGAGGTCGCCAAGACCGCAGCCGCCGACCTGAAGAAGACCCACCTCGAGCTCGGCGGGAAAGCGCCGGTCATCGTGTTCGACGACGCCGACATCGAAGCTGCGGCCGAGGCGATCGCAGGCGCCGGTTACTTCAATGCCGGCCAGGACTGTACGGCTGCAACCCGGGTGCTTGCCGGTCCAGGCGTCCACAACGACTTCGTGGCGGCGCTCACAGAGCAGGCCAAGAACACCAAGACCGGTATGCCGGACGACGAGGACGTGCTCTACGGCCCGGTCAACAACAGCAACCAGCTCGCGCGCGTCAGCGGGTTCATCGACCGGCTCCCCGACCATGCCAAGCTGCAAGCAGGTGGACACCGGGTCGGCGACAAGGGGTACTTCTATGCCCCGACCGTCGTCTCCGGCCTGCACCAGGATGACGAGGCCATCCAGGACGAGATCTTCGGGCCGGTGATCACTGTGCAGCAGTTCTCCGACGAGGACGAGGCGCTGCGATGGGCGAACGGCGTCCAGTACGGACTGGCCAGTAGCGTCTTCACCAGGGACCACGGTCGCGCCATGCGGATGGCACGCAGCCTCGACTTCGGGTGTGTGTGGATCAACACCCACATCCCGATCGTGGCCGAGATGCCGCACGGCGGTTTCAAGCACTCGGGGTACGGCAAGGACCTGTCTGTGTACGGACTGGAGGACTACACCCGCATCAAGCACGTCATGTCCGACATCTCGGTGTGAGCCACTCCTGCCGATCGTCCGGCTGTGAGCGTCCCTGGGCCAAGGCCCGCGCCTCCTGCAGAAAGTTGATCGCGTGAAGATCTTGCTGGTGGGAGCTGGGGGCGTGGGGTCGGCGTTCGCGGCCATCGCCCAGCGACGTGACTTCTACGACACGCTGGTGATCGCGGACTATGACCTGGCTCGGGCAGAGCGGGCGGCCATCGATCCGCGGTTCGCCGCGGCACAGGTCGACGCGTCATCCGCTGAGTCGGTAGCAGCCCTGGTGCGGGAGCACGAGATCACGCACGTGTTGAATGCGGTCGACCCGAGGTTCGTGATGCCGATCTTCGAAGGTGCGCTCGGTGCAGGCGCCGACTATCTCGACATGGCGATGAGCCTGTCCCACCCGCATCCCGAGGAGCCCTTTGTCCACACCGGGGTGAAGCTGGGTGATGATCAGTTCGCCCAGCACGACCGGTGGGCCGACGCCGGCCGGTTGGCGCTGGTCGGGATCGGCGTCGAGCCGGGGCTGTCGGACGTGTTCGCGCGGTATGCCGCTGACCATCTCTTCAGCGAGATCGACGAGCTCGGTGTACGCGACGGAGCCAACCTCACCGTCGACGGCTACGAGTTCGCCCCGTCGTTCTCGATCTGGACCACGATCGAGGAATGTCTCAACCCTCCGGTCGTGTGGGAGCAGAAGCGGGGCTGGTTCACGACCGAGCCGTTCTCCGAGCCAGAAGTCTTCGTGTTTCCCGAGGGCATCGGCCCGGTCGAGTGCGTCAACGTCGAGCACGAAGAGGTGCTCTTGATGCCTCGGTGGGTGGACGCGAAGCGTGCCACGTTCAAGTACGGCCTAGGTGATGAGTTCATCGGCGTGCTCAAGACGCTGCACAAGCTTGGGCTCGACAGCACCGACAAGGTCCAGGTCGCCGGGCTCGAGGTGAGTCCTCGCGATGTCGTGGCCGCGTGCCTCCCCGACCCCGCGACGCTCGGCGACAAGATGCGCGGCAAGACCTGCGCCGGGCTGTACGTCACCGGGACCGGCAAGGACGGCCGACCTCGAGCGACCTACCTCTATCACGTGGTCGACAACGCGTGGTCGATGCGCGAGTACGGCCACCAGTGCGTGGTCTGGCAGACCGCGATCAACCCGGTCGTCGCTCTCGAGCTGCTCGCGAACGGCACCTGGTCAGGCGCCGGTGTGCTCGGGCCAGAGGCGTTTGACGCCGTACCCTTCCTCGACCTGCTCACCGCCTACGGTTCCCCATGGGCCATCGAAGACCGCTGACCCCCTCTGGAATCGGTGGGTGAGGCGCGGAATCAGTGTCGGGCTGCCGTCGTTGCCACTGTTCGTGAGCTCCCCCCGTGAGAACCCCGTCCGCCCACTGTCTCTCCTCGACTTCGTCGACGTTCCGGCAGGAGGGTCGGCATCGGAGGCGATCGCCCGCACGGTCAGGACCGCCCAGGCCGCCGACCGCCTCGGGTTCAAGCGGTTCTGGATATCCGAGCACCACAACTTCGAGGGCCTCGCCAGCAGTTCGCCGGAGATCCTGATCACTCATGTGGCTGCGGCAACGCGAGACATCCGGGTCGGTGCTGCCGGGATCATGCTGCCGAATCATGCGCCGTTGAAGGTGGCCGAGTGGTTCAAGACGCTCGAGATGCTGCACCCTGGGCGGATCGACCTCGGCCTCGGCCGGGCGCCCGGTACCGACCAGGTCACCGCGTTCGCGCTGCGCCGGTCACGTGAGTCCGCAGCGGGCGCGCCGGAGTTTCCTGAGCAGGCGGCCGAGCTGATCGCCTTCCTCACCGACGAATGGCCCGACGGCCACCCGTTCGCGAGCGTCCGTGCGACGCCGGTCGTCGACACCCAACCCGAGCTCCTGATGCTGGGGTCGAGCGGCTGGGGTTCCGCGTTCGCAGCCGTCAACGGCATGACCTCCGTCTTCGCCCACCACATGAGTCCAGAGCTCGCGGTAGACGCGTTGCGCGCTTACCGACGCGACTTCCGACCGTCCGAGCTTGGTTCGGAGCCACGCGTCATCGTGTCCGCGCTCGCGCTCGCTTCGCACGATGCCGACGTGGTGGCCGACTTCCGGGCCGGCTGGGCCTTGGGCATGCGCTACATCCGAAGCGGTGCGAAGCGGCGACCCACGTCGGAGGAGGTTCGCGCATTCCGGACGTCCACGGAGTACGCCGAGATCGAGCCGACGCTCGAGGGAGGGGTGTACGCCGGATCACCTGACGTGGTGGCGCGCGACCTCACGGCTCTTGCCGACGCAGCCGGCGCCGACGAGCTCACCCTCGTCTCGCCGACGCCCGATCACGAGGCCAAGCTGACCTCGCTGGAGCTGCTGTCCAAGGAGTGGGGCCTGGAGCCTCGTGCTTGACTCACAACCCACGGTTCACGGAGCCACAACTCACGGTTCAACGAGCCACAACTGACGGTTCAACGAGGAGGGGTCAGCAGTCCAGGGCGGTGACGATAGCGGTGGCGAGGTCGTCGACCTGAGAGTCGGTCATGACGAAGGCGGGGGAGACCTGGATGCCACCGGCTCCGACTGCGCGGGTGGCGACTCCGTGTGAGCGCAGCGTCTTCGCCAGAGCCATCGCCTCGGCCGGTTCGGCGAGCTGGATCGCGGCCAGCGCGCCCGTCCCGCACCGCACCTCGACCACCCGCTCGTGGTCGGCCAGCGGCTTGAGCCGTGCGGCCAGCGTCGTCTCCAGTCGCGCCGCCTCGTCGAGCAGCCCCTCGCGTTCGAGGATGTCGAGGTTGGCCAGCGCCACTGCCGCTGCCGCTGCATGGCCGGAGTACGTATAGCCGTGGCGCCACCACACCCCGGCGTCGCGCTGGAAGAAGGGCTCGGACACCTTCGGCGCGATCAGCACAGCACCCATCGGCAGGTAGCCCGAGGTCAGGCCCTTGGCGGTCGTGATCATGTCGGGCTCGAGCCCGAACCGGCCGCTCGCGAACCACGCACCACCGATCCGCCCGTAGCCGGTCACGACCTCGTCGGCGACGAACAGCACGTCGTACTCGGTGCACACCTTGCGGACAGCGGCGAGGTAACCGTCCGGCGGCGGGTAGACGCCGCCGGCACCGATCACGGGTTCGCAGAAGAAGGCGGCGACGTTCTCCGGACCGAGGCGCTCGATCGTCGTACGCAGGTCGCCGGCGTCGTCCCACGCGACCGTGGCGCTCTCGTGCACCAGCTCGCCGTAACCTTCGCGGTTCCCCGGTATGCCGGCGAGCGAGGTCCCGGCGTAGTGCATGCCGTGGTACGCCTTCTGCCGCCCGATCAGGTAGCGGCGCTGCGGCTGGCCCAGCTCGTTCCAGTAGCGACGGGCCAGCTTGGCGGCGGTGTCGACGGAGTCCGAGCCACCCGAGGTGAAGAAGACCTTCGACCCCGGCACCGGCGCGATCCCCGCGAGCCGCTCGGCGAGGGCCACCGTCGGCTCGGTCACGTAGTCACCGAAGGTGCTGTACGCCGCCACCTTGCTCATCTGTTCGGCAGCCACCTCGCCGAGCTCGGCCCGCCCGTGCCCGACGTTGGTGAACCACAGTCCGGCCGTGGCGTCGAGGTAGCGGTTGCCGTCGGGGTCATAGACGTACGCCCCGTCGCCACGCGCGATCACGAACTCGCCGTTGTTCTCGACGGCTCCCATGTCCGAGAACGGATGCCAAAGCGCGCCCATGGTGCTCCTTCGGTGACTCGAGGGGTCGACTCCTTGCAACGTATCGCAGCCGGGCAGCCGGCAATTCAGGCACACCGACGTCGCAGAGCCGGTGCGGAGGACGGGGGCGAATCGTCCGCAGTGAGGTCAACTCGGCGTGAGCATCACGAGACGTCGGTGATGGCCTTCTCGAACACGGTCAGGGCCTCGTCGATGAGGTCGTCGGAGATCACGAGCGGCGGCAGGAAGCGGAAGACGTTGCCGAAGGTGCCGCAGGTGAGCGTGAGCACACCTTGGGCGTGGCACGCCTTGTTGACCGCCGCCGCAGCCGCGGCGTCCGGGGTAGTGGTGCCGGGTTCGACGAGCTCGATGGCGAGCATCGCCCCGCGACCGCGGACGTCGCCGATGACAGGGTAACGGGCGGCGAGCTCGCTCAGCCGGGAGAGCATCAGGTCGCCGATGTGCCGGGCGCGTCCCGCGAGATCCTGCTCGCGCATCGTGGCCAGGGTGCCGAGCGCGGCCGCACAGGCGACCGGGTTGCCCCCGTAGGTGCCGCCGAGGCCACCGGCCTTCACCGAGTCCATGATCTCGGCACGACCGGTCACGGCCGCCAGGGGCAGGCCGCCTGCGATCCCTTTTGCAGTGGTGATCAGGTCGGGTACGACGCCTTCGTGGTCGCAGGCGAACCAGTCCCCGGTGCGGCAGAAGCCGGTCTGGATCTCATCGGCCACGAACACGACCCCGTTGTCCGTGCACCACCGGGCCAGCCGGGCGAGGAATCCCGGTGCCGGCACGATGAAGCCACCCTCGCCGAGGATCGGCTCGATGACGAGGCAGGCGACGTTGTGTGCACCGACCTGCTTGTCGATCATCGTCAGCGCGCGGTCAGCCGCTTCAGAGCCGGACAGCTCCGACGTCTCCCGGAACGGGTAGGACATCGGGGCCCGGTAGACGTCGCCCGCGAACGGTCCGAAGCCGTCCTTGTAGGGCACGTTCTTCGAGGTCATCGCCATCGTGAGGTTGGTGCGACCGTGGTAGCCGTGGTCGAAGACGACGACGCCCCGCCGGCCGGTGTGGGTCCGGGCGATCTTCACGGCGTTCTCGACGGCCTCGGCGCCACTGTTGAGGAGCACGGACTTCTTGGCGTGGTCGCCGGGGGTGAGCTCGTTGAGCTGTTCGCACACCTCCACGTAACCGGCGTACGGCGCCACCATGAAGCAGGTGTGCGTGAACTGGGCGACCTGCGCGGTCACCGCTTCGACGACGGCTGGCGTGGCGTTGCCCACGCCGGTCACGGCGATGCCCGAGGCCATGTCGATGATGGAGTTGCCGTCGACGTCGACGATCACCCCACCTCCTGCAGCCGCGACGTACACCGGGAGGGTGACGCCGATGCCGTCGGAGACGGCGGCTTCTTTGCGTGCCTGGAGCTCACGCGAGCGCGGTCCGGGGATCTCGGTGACGATCCGTCGCTCCTGCGGGAGCGACGGGCCGCCCAGGGGGGTGTCAGACATGTCCTCACGGTACGACGGTGGCGGCCGCAACGGGTCGGTTCGATCCGCACAATCACGGTCGGGTGCCTTGTACGCTGTGGACAAGTTCGCTCCGGGATGAGGTGGCCATGACTGCGACGCTGCGCCTTTTGCTTCGCCGGCCGGAGCTGGGTCTCTCGTTGCTGGTTCCGGC
>JANLYC010000424.1:0-11646 GCA_031365435.1 Nocardioidaceae bacterium | reverse complement strand
GTCCCCGACTGTCGAACGCCAGACCCTGGACGTTGCGGTGTCCGAGGGTCCAGACCGGGGAGCCGGCGTGCGGGTTGTCCGGCGCAGGCCGGCCATCGGTCGTGATACGCAGGATCTTCCCGCCGAGCGACCGCGGGTCCTGAGCGAGGTCCGCGTTGCCGTTCTCGCCCGTCGACACGTACAGAAAGCCGTCGGGGCCGAAAGCCAGCCGCCCACCGTCGTGAATGTCTCCGCGTGGGATACCGGTGAGGATCGGGGTCACGTTGTGGATCCTCCGCCCGTCGAAGGTCATCGACAAGACGCGGTTGTCCGAGCTGGTCGTGACATAGATGAAGACCTTGCCGTCGGCGGCGTAGTCAGGGGAGACCGCGATGCCGAGCAAGCCACCCTCGCTGGTCGGTGACGTCTCGGGAATCGTGCCGACCTCGGTGACCTGTCCCTCGGTAACCAGCGAGATCGTGCCGGCGTCGCGCTGGGTCACCAGGGCGGCGCCGTCCGGGAGGAAGGCCATTCCCCACGGGACGGCGAGTCGGCTGGCCACTGTCGCCGTCACCATCACGTCATGAGACGACGGCGTGGCGGAGCCGGACAGGGTCGCGGTGACGGTGCCGGGGTCGTCCGGTCGGTCAGAAGACGTGGAGAGCCCTCCACTACAAGCGGCCAGGACCGACGTCGCGGCAGCCACGACGATCAATCGAAGCACCGGTCTGACTGGCTGTCCTCCTTCTGCCTGTCGGGCCATGCTGGTCATCGTGCCAGGTGATGGCCGCAGGCCGGAGCAGCGGTCCATCCCCGTCGAGGATGGCCGGCAGGACCGTCAGGTGCTCACCGCCACCGCGGGTCGGACGGGCCGGGTCGACAAGAAACGTTCGACCTCTTCTCGTTCGCGGCGGCGATCGGACAGGGCGGCCGCCGCATGCTGGGCGTTGCGCAGCGCCACGGCCTGGCTCGCCGGCCGCCACAACCAAGGTCTGAACACGGGCTACTCCAAGAGGCTGGGCATCGTCACCGATGGAGATGTCGTAGGACATCCGGACTCGTATGACGCTAGGAGGTCCGTGGTGCTGCGCGATGACAACCACGTTAACTTCCTGTGTCCAGATCAGGCCCGCAGCGTCGCCGGTGCCCGACCGGATCGGGACAACGGTCCGCAGTGGTCTTTCACTCGTGAGCGCCGCCGCCGTTGTCACCACTCTCCTGGGTTTGGCCGACGGGGTTCCCTCCGTCGCAACGCGCGGTGAGGCGCGACTCATGGTCCTCACGAGAGAACGAGACCTCGACGCTCGCAGGCCCGGATTTCTCGATGTGCATCTCCCAGCCGTCACGCGGCGTCGCGTAAGGGAGTGAGATGTCGGGTCCTTTGCAGGACACTCCAACGCTTCCACCGGTCAGCTGCCAGCTCTTGGAGGTGCGTTTCGGCTCAGGTGTTCCGCGGGAGGGCGGTGTCGAACCCGGCGCGGAAGGGTCGGGGGTCCCGGGCGGTGACGAGCCCCCCTGCGTCGGTGTCTTCGATGTCGTCGTGGGCGGCTGCGGTGACGTGGAGGACCCGCCTTGCCGCGGCTTGGGGTGCTGTCGCTTTCGGCTCGGGTTCGGCGATGAGGGCGTGTGTCCTGAGGTCGTGGGCTCGGGATTCACCACTGACGGCGGTGTGGCGGCCGAACGTGGGCTCTGCGCCAGCTCGATCCGGACATCGGTCTGGGACAGCGTGCTCGGAGCATTGGACGAACCCTCGTCGAGTCGCGACACGGCACCCCAGGCGATCGTGGCAGCCAGGGCCGTCGCAACCGTCCAGCTGGTCACGATCAGGAAACGGCGCGCGAGCGCCGCCCGGGTGTAAGCCATCGTCCCAGTCTGCCCAGTGAATCCTTAAGAGCAGGACAAGGCAGCGATAGTTTCTGCTCAACCGTGTCGATGAGTGCTCCGTCATGGGCCATGTGGCCTACGGTCAGATCGTGGCTGAGGTGCTGATCGTGGAGGATGATGCGACGATTCGGGCAGCGTTGATCCGCGCCCTCAAGGATCTGCCGCATGCCACGACTGCGGTCGGCACGGCCATGGAGGCGCTGCAGCTCGTGGTGGCGAACCCCCCTGATGTGGTCCTGCTCGACCTGGGACTGCCTGACCTCGACGGGGCAGCGTTGCTCCCGATGATCCGGGCAGTGAGCGAGGTGCCGGTGATCGTCATCAGCGCCCGCGATGATGACACGTCGATCGTGAGCCTTCTCGATGCCGGGGCTGACGACTATCTCGTGAAGCCGTTCTCGCCGACGCAGCTCGAGGCCCGGATCAGGGCGGTCCTGCGCCGAACGCAACCCGAGAGCTCCTCCGCTCCGGTCACGGTCGGGGAGATCACGGTGGACGGTCTGGCCAGAACCGCACATCTTGCCGGGGTCGAGCTCGACCTCAGCCCGAAGGAGTTCGACCTGCTGGCGTACCTCGCGACGCACGTCGGCCAGGTCATCAGCAAGCGAACGCTGGCTGCTGAGGTCTGGAACCAGCCGTACGGCGGGTCCGACAAGACGATCGACGTGCACCTGCACTGGCTCCGCCGCAAGCTGGGTGAGTCCGCCGACGAGCCGCGTTACCTCCACCGGGTGCGCGGCGTGGGCATCAAGCTGGTCGATCCCGGGCCATGAGGCGACTGCTTGTCCTGTATGGCGCGACCCTGACGTCCGCCGTGCTGGTGGCCCTGCTGCTGCCCCTGGGGGTGCTCGCGCAGTCCCTCGCGCACGACCGGGCGCTGGAGGCAGCGCGGCAGGAAGCCCAGGGACTGGCTGTCGTGGCGAACACGGCGGGAGCGGGCCAGCTGCGCGACGCGGTGGACGCGATCAACACCGGCCCCCGCCAGACGACGGTCTTTCTCCCGGACGGGCGGGTCATCGGACCGAACCCGGAGCGAACTCCGAGCATCGACCTGGCCGCGCAGGGCCGCGCGTTCACGGCCAGCACAGCCGGTGGCGTGGAAGTCCTGCTCCCCGTCGGCGGCTCCCGGGGCGTGACGGTCATCCGGACGTTCGTTCCCGACGTACTCCTGCACGAGGGTGTTCGGGCGGCCTGGCTGACCCTCGCCGGCACCGGCGCCATGCTGCTGCTCGCCGCGGTGGTTGTCGGCGGTTGGATCGCCTCGCGGCTCTCTCGGTCCGTACGCGACCTCGCAAGGGTCGCCGACCGGGTCGGTGCCGGCGATCTCACCGCGACCGTGCGGCCGGCGGGGCCGCCTGAAGTGGCCGCCGTCGGTCGGGTGCTGAACGGGCTCGGGGTCCGTATCACCCAGATGTTGGCTGATGAGCGTGAGCTCGGTGCAGACCTCTCCCACCGACTGCGGACTCCCGTCACTGCGTTGCGCCTGGACGTCGAGACGTTGCAGGACCCGCTCGAGCGGGACCGGCTGACCGAGCACGTCGACCACATGGTGGCTGCGATCGATGCTGCCGTCACCGCAGCCCGTCACCCGGACCACGTCCGACGTCCGGGTTCGTGCGATGCGTCACTCGTCGTACGCGAGCGCGCCCAGTTCTGGGGTGTGCTCGCTGAGGAGACGCACCGCCCGCTGACCGTCGATGTGCCTGCCCAGCCGCTGCCGGTTCCGGTTGCGGCGGCGGACCTGGGCGCCGCCCTGGACGCGCTGATCGACAACGTCTTCAGCCACACGCCGGCTCCGACCGGTTTCGCGCTTCGGGTCTCGACGGCGCCTGATGGCGGTGTGCTCGTCGTCGTCGAGGACGACGGGCCGGGCCTGGCAGCTCCGGGGCTGCTGGAGCGCGGCCGCAGCGGCGTGGGTTCCACGGGGATCGGTCTCGATGTGGCGCGCCGGACCGCGCGTCAGGGCGGAGGTGACGTGCGGCTCGAAAAGAGCGCTTTGGGAGGTGCGCGTATCGTCATGGCCTTTCCCCCCATTCTGTGACGAGGCCCACACTCTTGGTGAAGACTTAACCTGCGCGAGACGCATCGCTAAGACGTACCCCAGGACGATGGCACTTCCTTCGCACGACCGTCGCCCCTGAGGAGTCACCGTGAAATACGCCACTCGTTCGGCTGTTGCTCTCATCACGTCCGGCCTGTTGGCAGGGGGAGCGCTGGGCGCCGTCGCCCTGACGAAACATCACAATCCAGGACAGTCGGCCGCCCAGGTTGCGATCGTGGACAACAGCAGCTCCGCGGCCGACGGGAAGCTGGCGACGTCGATCAGCAACATCATGGAGCGCAGTTCCGTGCTGCACGACCGGATGCTGTCCTCCCGAGGCGAACTGGCCAAGCTGAACCGCCAGCTGCGGGAACGGCGGGCGATGAGTCGCGCCGCTGCCCTCGCCAGCGGCATCGTGGCCCAGGCAACCCTGGCCCCGGCCACGGTCGCGCCGCCGCCGGCTCAAGCGGCCTCGGCACCGGCGCCGGCGGACGACGACCCCAGCACGTCTCCGAGCACCCCGAGGTCGTCCCACCACACCACGACGCACGAGAGCGAGCCGACGACTGGCGGCCAGACCACAGGGGGCAGTCCGCCGCCTGATGACGGTTCCGGCAACAACGGTGGATCGGGGCCCTCCGATGACTGAGCGCTCCGCACCCCGACGGCTGACGGCGCTGCTGGCTCTCGCGCCGCTCGCAGCCGGAACGCTGGCCCTGTCCACCGAGTGGGCGACGAACGCCAACGTGCTCGACACCTCGACAACGGCGGCGGGCGCTCAACAGTCCGCCCCTCCGACCAAGGTGTCCCCGCTGTTGAAACGTCGCATCGACCGTGCGATGCGCAAGCTGGACACGACGCAGGCTGCACTCAACAAGCTCGAGCGCACGGTCAGCCAACGCTCGCACACGTTGGCCGTCGCCCGGCGCAGCCAAACCCTGTCGGCGGGGCCTTCCGTGGCCATCGCCGGTTCGGGTTCGACCTACTGGGCTCCACCGTCGACGGGCTCGTCGAGCAGTTCTGCTCCCTCATCGAGTGCACCCGCCCCCACGCACGCACCGGCACCAGCACCAGCACCGGCACCGGCACCGGCACCGGCACCGGCACCGGCACCGGCACCAGCACCACCCCCGCCGACGCACACGACCACGGGTGCGTCGTGACGATGCGCGTGGCCGACGTACCCGAGGTGGCCTTCCGGGCGATGGCCACAGACGTCACGCTGCGGGTCGCGCACCCCAGGAGTGACCCGGAGACGGCGCTGAACGATGCGCGGGACGTGTTCACCCGGGTAGAGGCTGCGTGCACACGCTTCGACCCGAGCAGCCCGCTCATGCGAGCAAATGCCGAACCCGACCGTTGGCACGATGTGCCCTGGGAGCTCGCGGCCGCGATCGAGGAAGCCGCCCAGGCATACCGCGACACCGATGGCGTGTTCGACCCGCGCATCCTCGGTCACCTGGTCAAGCTCGGGTACGACCGCACGTTGCCGTTCGCCGAGGGTCGCGTCTCTGTCGCGTCGCCCGCGGGTGCCGTCGAGCCGACAGGACCCGAACCAGCCACTGCGTGGCAACCGGCCCACGACCACCGCGACGGTCGCCACTTGATCCATCTCGGTGGCAGCCCGATCGACCTCGGCGGGATCGGCAAGGGGTTGGCGGTGCGGTGGGCCTCGCACCGGCTCTGGGCCGCCGGTGGCGGATCGATGGTCTCAGCGGGAGGCGACTGCCAGTTCACGGCTCCGGCGCCGGCAGAAGCGGGCTGGCGCGTCGGCCTCGAGGACCCGCGGGGCGGGGCCGACCCGCTGGCCGTCTTCGAGATTGCCGACGGCGGCTGTGCGACCTCGTCGGTACGAATGCGCAACTGGAAGGTCGGGGGGCGCACGGTTCACCACCTGATCGACCCGCGCACCGGACAAAGCGGTGGCGACGGACTTCTCGCAGTGACGGTCATCCATCCCGACGTGGCCACCGCCGAGGTCTGGAGCAAGACGCTGTTCCTGTCAGGTCCGCGTCACATCCGTAACGCCGCTGACCAGCGTGGACTCTGCGCAGCCTGGGTCGAGTCCAACGGACGGCTGCACGTCAATGACCGGGCAACCGGCTACCTGATCTGGTCAGGTGGCCATGTCTAGCCCCGTGGTCTCCGGCATCGTGGACGTGCTGCGCCGGGCAGCCTGGACGATCGCGGGTCTGACGAGCGTGCTGCTCACGATCTGGCTCGGCGCGAAGACCGCCGACACGGTCAGCCAGAGCTCGATGCCCGCCTGGACCCTGGCGCGGGCCAGCGGGTTCGCGTCGTACCTGCTCATGCTCGTGCTCGTGCTGATGGGTCTCGTGTTGTCGCACCCCAGGCTCAGCCGGGTCAGGCGTCCCCGGCGCCTGACCCAGCTGCGCATCCACGTAGCCCTGGCCGTCTTCACCCTGGCGTTCACCGCGATCCACATCGTCGTCCTCGCGACCGACCCATGGGCTCACGTGGGCTGGCGCGGGGCGTTCGTGCCCCAGGCCTCGGAGTATCGCCCGGTCGCGGTCACGATGGGTGTCGTGGCCATGTGGGCCACGATCATCACCGTGGTGACGGCCGCACTCGCCGGCCGCGTGTTCGGACGCATCTGGTGGGCGGTCCACAAGGTGGCGGCCACGATCTTCGTGCTGGTGTGGTTGCACGGGCTCTACGCCGGCTCTGACTCACCGACGACGCTGTGGTTCTACCTCGTGACAGGTGCGACAGCCCTCGTGCTCGCGCTGAGCCGGTACAGCTCGAAGACACCGGCGGACGTTCACGCGGAGATCGCGACGGCGCAGACGCCGGTCATGGAACGGTCCCGGTCGTGACCACCTTGAGTCGGACGACCTCCGGCGAGAGTGACTTCGGCGAGGCCGGAGCACCGGCCGGTCTGCTCCCCGGCCTGGTCTACGTCGCGCGCGTGGGTCCGCCACATCCGGTGTTCGGTTCGCCGGCGTTCGAGCCGGAGTCGTGGTGGGACCACCAGGCCCGACTGGGTGCACGATTCCGAGGTGGCGCCTGGCTTCACCAGGCGGTGGCGGAGGCCCAGATCACCGGCTACGGCGGCGGCCACTTTCCCGCAGCGAGCAAATGGCGGTGGGCCCTCGCTCAGCGGGGGCCGGTCACGGTCGTCGCCAACGCGGCCGAGAGCGAGCCGCTGAGCGCAAAGGACGCGACCCTGCTGCGACTCCGGCCGCACGTCGTTCTCGACGGGTTGGTGAGTGTCGCCGAGACTCTCGGCGCCGTCCGAGCGATCCTGTGGCTGCACGGGACCGATGCGGTGACCCATCGGATCGTGCTGACGGCGATCGAGGAACGCCGCCAGCTCGGTCTCGACGAGATCGCCGTCCGGGTCATGGTCGCCCCTGACAGCTACTTGTCGGGACAGTCGAGCGCTATTGCCCAGGGAATCAACGGCGCTCCGGCGGTGCCGAGCTTTCGGGGCTTCACGATCGACGACGCCGGGGACGAGCCGATCACGGTGGTGCACAACGTCGAGACACTGGCCCGGGTCGCCCAGCTCGCCCACGAAACGGGCTCGTCGGGAGCAGGGCAAGCGGCGGCGCCCCGGACGACGCTGCTGACGGTGCTCACGCCGATCGACCGTCGCGTCGTCGAGCTTCCCCGTGACCTCACCCTGCGCCAGGCATTGGTCGCAGCCACCGGCCAGACCCCGTCGGGCTCGGCCGGGGTCCTCCTCGGTGGATTCGGCGGGATGTGGGCTCGGTGGGACGACATCGCGGACCTGCAGATCGACGAGCGCTCCTTTCGCGCCGCCGGGCTCTCACTCGGGGCGGGCATCGTGGCCCCGCTGTGGGGTGCGGCCTGCGGAATCGCCGAGACGGCGGCGATCCTCGACTACCTCGCCGGCGCGTCGGCCGGTCAGTGCGGACCCTGCCTGTTCGGACTGCCCGCGCTCGCGGCCAGCGTGGCGAAGCTCCGGGTCGGTGCCGGTCGCCGAGGCGAGCTCCGTCGGCTACCGGGACATGTCGCGGCCGTCGACGGGCGTGGCGCATGCCACCACCCAGACGGCGCCGCACGCCTCGTCCGGTCGGCTGTCGACACCTTCCGCGACGACGTCTCCGCGCACAGTTCCGGTCATCCCTGCCGTCAGGCCCGCCTGGTCACCTTCCCGGTTCCCGAGGACTGAGATGGCCTCGTCCGAGCACCTGTCCGACGCGCGACTCCGCGTCAACCCCATCGCCTGCGAGGCGGTCGGACTCTGCTCGCACCTCGCACCGGAGCTGGTCGCGCTCGACACGTGGGGTTACCCGGTTCTGTCCGACCAGACCCTCACCGAAGGCGAGGAGCGCATGGCGCGCCGCGCTGTACGAAGCTGTCCGCATCGTGCACTGGCGCTGATCCAGGACGGCCGGCCCGCTCGCTGAGACCGGCTTCGTTGCACGCCGGTCGGGCTGCTCTAGGGTCGGTGCGTGAAGGTCTTCCTGCCGTTTCCCGCGGCCGAGCTCGACCTGTCGGCTGACGTCGCGACGAGGTTCGACATCGAGTATGCCGATGCCACCGAACACTGGCCCGACTCGTTCGTCGAGTGCGAGTTCTACGTGCCGTCGTACCGGTTCAGCCGTCGGGTCGTGACCGTGATCCCGTCGATGCCGAAGCTTCAGGTGGTCCAGACACTGACTGCGGGCGTCGAGCACGTGCTCCCACACGTGCCGCCCGGCGTCACTGTGTGCAATGCCGCCGGGGTCCATGACGCGGCCACCTCCGAGCTCGCCGTCGGCCTCATCATCGGCGCGCAGCGCCGTCTCGCCGAGCTGGTCCGCGCTCAGGATGACCATGTGTGGGACCAGCAGATGGCCGGTGCCGTTGCAGACCGCCGTGTCCTGGTCATCGGAGCAGGCAACATCGGGCGCGCCATCGAGCGCCGGCTCGCGGGTTTCGAGTGCGCCACGACTCTGGTCGGCCGCACGGCCCGAGCCGGCGTTCGGGCCATGGCGGAGCTGCCCGTCCTGCTTCCACAGGCCGATGTCGTCGTGCTGATCGTCCCGCTGACCGACGAGACCCGTGGACTCGTCGACCGCGCGTTCCTGGCGGCCATGAAGGACGGGGCGCTGCTGGTCAACGTCGCGCGCGGCGGAATCGTCGTGACGGACGCCCTGCTCGCTGAAGTGGCAGCCGGTCGACTTCGGGCGGCCCTCGATGTGACGGATCCCGAACCCCTGCCGCCGGAGCATCCCTTGTGGGACCTGCCCGGCGTCGTCGTCACACCACACGTCGGAGGTGCTTCGGACGCGATGTGGCCGCGGTCCTACCGCCTGGTGGCCGAACAGCTGCGCCGCATAGCCCGGGGTGAGCCGCTCCTGAACGTCGTCACGTGACTCCGTTCCGCAGCCGCGTGATCAGGTCATCGACGATGGTGCGCTCGGAGCCGTAGTAGTCCAGACCCCAGTCGGCGACGAGTCGGGGGAACCGATGGGTTGCGTGCGCCGGGTCACCGGCCTCACCCAACGAGTCGCGCACCTGCTGGAGCTCCGCTCGTCGTTCCGCGAGCTGTCCGAGGTAGTTCTCCAGCAGGTGCAGCGTCTGCTCCGGGTCGATGAGGTGGCCGAGAAGCAGCCGGAGGGCGACCGGGTGTTTGAGCGTGGGGAACTCAGCTTCCGTGCTGCTCAACCACGCCGTCAGTGCCTGCCGACCTGACCCGGTGAGGCGGTAGCGGCGGCTGCGGCGTACGGGTTCTGTCTCGTCGTCGCGTGCCGCGACCAGGCCGTGCTGCGCGAGTCGGGCGAGTTCGCTGTAGACCTGGCTCATCGCCGGCGAAGACCAGTAGAAGCGCAGCGTACGGTCGGCGCGCTGCTTGAGCTCGTACCCGGTCAGGTCGTCGCCGAGCGTCAGCAACCCGAGGAGGGCGTACGACGTCGTCGGGAGCTCGGAAAGGTCTTGACTCATGATGGGCTGAGTGTACTGTTCCGAACAGGAATAGAGTTCCCCGTCGACCAACCGGCCGAGGCGACGATTCGGCCAAGGCGCAAGGAGGAAGCCCGCGATGGCAGGACAGGCGCTGATACTCATCGGCACCCGCAAGGGTCTTTGGATCGCGAGGAGCGACGAGGACCGCGTGTCGTGGAGCCTGCAAGGTCCCGACGAGCTGCGCAGCGAGGTCCATGCCGTGGGATTCGGCGACGGCGACAACGGGCCGCGGCTCTTCATGGCGAGCAGGCACTGGCACTGGGGTCCTCAGATCCTGCACTCCGACGACTTGGGTCAGACGTGGGAGCGTGGTGTCGACGGCGCCATCAGCTTCCCCGAGGACACCGGGCGCACGCTCGAGGCGGTCTGGGCGATCGCCCCCTCGCGCACCGAACCGGGCGTGGTGTGGGCCGGGACCGAGCCATCCGCACTGTTCCGATCCACCGACAACGGAGCGTCCTTCTCGATGGTGCGAGCGCTCTGGGACCACCCGCATCGTGAGCAGTGGGGCGCCGGTTTCGGCGGCCAGGCCATCCACACGGTCCTGCCGCACCCCGATGACCCTCAGCAGGTGACGGTGGCGATGTCGACCGGCGGCGTCTATCGGACGGCCGACGGTGGCAGCTCCTGGGCCCCGGCCAACCAGGGGATCTCGGCGGGGTTCATGCCCGACGACCTGCAGTACCCCGAGTTCGGGCAGTGCGTGCACAAGGTCACCCGCGATGCCACCGACCCGAACCGGCTGTTCGCCCAGAACCACGGCGGCGTCTACCGAAGCGATGACGGGGCGGACTCCTGGACGTCGATCGCCGCAGGTCTCCCGAGCGACTTCGGGTTCCCGGTGGTGGCGCATCCACGGCGCGCCGGCACCATCTACCTGTTCCCGCTCGAGGGCGCCGACGGCCGCTTCCCGCCGGACGGGACGTGCCGTGTCTGGCGTTCCGGAGACGCCGGAGAGACCTGGCAGGAACTCGGGAAGGGGCTGCCGGACAGCAACTTCTACACGGGTGTGATGCGCGACGCGATGTGCGCCGACCAGGCGGACCCGGCCGGCGTGTACTTCGCCAGCCGTGATGGGTCGGTGTTCGCCAGCAACGACGAGGGGGACTCGTGGCGGTCGGTGGCTGAACACCTCCCGGACGTCCTCTGCGTTCGTGCTGCGGTGATCTGAGACTCTCGTCCGACGGCCGCCGGTGGCGGCGTAGGCTCCCAGCATGCCTGCGGAGAGTGCTGACAAGCCCGACATCAAACCGCGCAGCCGCGTCGTCACCGACGGTCTCGAAGCCACCGCCTCGCGTGGCATGCTGCGCGCGGTCGGCATGGGGGACGACGACTTCGCCAAGCCGCAGATCGGCGTCGCCTCGTCCTGGAACGAGATCACGCCCTGCAACCTCTCCCTCAGCCGGCTCGCGCAGGCGGTCAAGCAGGGCGTGCACGCGGCCGGCGGGTACCCCCTCGAGTTCGGCACGATCTCGGTGTCTGACGGGATCTCGATGGGCCACGAGGGAATGCATTTCTCTCTCGTGTCGCGCGAGGTCATCGCCGACTCGGTCGAGACGGTCATGATGGCGGACCGGCTCGACGCGACGGTCCTGCTCGCGGGTTGTGACAAGAGTCTGCCTGGCATGCTGATGGCCGCCGCCCGCCTCGACCTGGCCGCAGTCTTCCTGTATGCCGGCTCGATCATGCCGGGCCGTGTCGGGGACAAGGACGTCACGATCATCGACGCCTTCGAAGCCGTCGGAGCCTGCCGCGCCGGACTCATGGACCGAGCCGAGGTCGACCGCATCGAGCGGGCTATCTGT
>JANLYC010000408.1:0-1541 GCA_031365435.1 Nocardioidaceae bacterium | reverse complement strand
TGCCCAGGTCGCGCTTGATCAAGGACTCGGCCAGGTCGCCGAGCGTCGCAGCGACCACGGCGACCACCCCGAGCACCACACCGACCCACCATTCACCCTCGACCAACCAGACCACCCAGGCCACCCCCGCCCCGATGCAGGCCACGGCAGAGCCGGCCAGCCCCTCCCACGACTTCTTCGGACTGATCTGGGGAGTCATCGGATGACGGCCGAAGACGACCCCGACGGCGTACCCGCCGATGTCGGAGGCTGCCGTGACGGCGATGAAGGTCAGCACGCGCCGGACACCGTCGTGTGGTGCGAGCAGCAACGCAACGAAGGACGCCAGGAACGGGAGGTAGACCAGACAGAAGATCGTCGCCGTCACATCCCGGACGAAGCCCTCCTGACCACGAGGCATCCGCCACAGGATGCAGGTGAGTGAGGTGGCCGCCAGCACCACGACCAGGACGTCGGGCCCGCCGTAGTACGCGCCGACGATCATGCCGACTGCACCGGCCCACAGGGGAATCGTGGGCAGCCAGGTGCCGTTGCGAGCCAGTGCCCGCCGGAACTCCCACAGCGCTACGAGGATCGCCGCCACGACCACGACCAGAAAGAAGTCCTTGACGAAGATCAGCGAGAACACGATCAGGGTGACGAGCGCAATCGAGACCGCGATCGAGGCCGGAAGGTCACGACCTGCGCGGCTCTTGGGCGGTGTGGTGTCGGTGGGCAAGGTCTGCATGTGCTCGGAAAGGCCTGGGGTCAGACCTCGAGCAGCTCTGCTTCCTTGTGCTTGAGCAGATCGTCGATCTCGTCGACGTGCTTCTTGGTCATGCCGTCGAGTCGCTTCTCGGCCCCGGTGACCTCATCCTCGCTGACCTCGCCGTCCTTCTGCCCACGCTCGAGAACCTGCTTGGCGTGACGGCGGATGTTGCGGACGGAGACGCGGCCGTCCTCGGCCTTGGCCTTGGCCAGCTTGATGTACTCCTTGCGGCGCTCCTCGGTGAGTTCCGGCATCACCACACGCAGGTTGTCACCGGTATTGGTCGGGTTGACGCCGAGGTCGGAGTCGCGGATGGCCTTCTCGATGGCAGCGAGCGCCTGCTTGTCATAGGCGTTGATGGTGACGACCCGAGGCTCGGGGTTGCTGAACGACGCGAGCTGCTGGATCGGGGTCGGCGTGCCGTAGTAGTCCGCCGTGAGCTTGCTGAACATGGCCGGATGGGCGCGCCCGGTCCGGATCGAGGCGAAGTCGTCCTTGGCCACCTCGACCGCCTTGGTCATCTTCTGGTCGGCCTCGCGCAAGGTCTGGTCAATCACGCCTGTGCTCCTTCGTCATCGCGGTCGTGGCTGCACACCCAACCGCCCTCGTGGATAAGCCTGCTGGTCAGTCCGAGCCGACGTACGTGCCGATCTTCTCACCTAGAACGGCCCGTGCGATCGCACCCTCACCCGCCATGCCGAACACAACCATCGGGAGCTTGTTCTCCATGCACAGCGCGAAGGCCGTGGCATCGGCGACGCGCAGTCCCTGCTGCAGCGCATCGGAGTACGTC
>JANLYC010000399.1:0-4055 GCA_031365435.1 Nocardioidaceae bacterium | reverse complement strand
TGTAGTTGTACATGCCCATGATCACGCCGCCGTCGTCGCCGTAGTCGGCCACCTTCATCTCGACGGCTGCGCTGCCGTCCTTCGGCAAGTAGGTCATCGTTATGGTGCCGGCGCCCGGGACCTTCCAGTCGGTCGCCTTGTACTGGTCGCCGTGGGCGTGGCGGCCGATGATGATCGGCTTGGTCCAGCCCGGCACGAGCCGGGGGATGTTGCTGATGATGATCGGCTCACGGAACACCACGCCGCCGAGGATGTTGCGGATCGTGCCGTTCGGCGAGACCCACATCTTCTTGAGACCGAACTCCTCGACCCGGGCCTCGTCCGGAGTGATGGTCGCGCACTTGACGCCGACGCCGTGCTCCTTGATCGCGTTGGCGGCGTCGATGGTGACCTGGTCGTCGGTCTTGTCGCGGCTCTCGATGCTGAGGTCGTAGTAGCGCAGGTCGATGTCGAGGTACGGGTGGATCAGGCGATCCTTGATGAACTGCCAGATGATCCGCGTCATCTCGTCACCGTCGAGCTCGACGACGGGGTTGGTCACCTTGATCTTGGGCAGCTGGGCCATGAGGTCTCCGGGGTCTGGTCGACGAAAGTGTCTTGACGTCAAGATATGACGTGGGTCGCTTGCCGTCAAAATATCTCAGCTCTCCCCTGCTCTCTTCCGGCGGGCGCAGACCCTGACCGACCGACCGAGGCTGTTGTTGCTAGCGTCAAGACGTCGTGCGACGTCGGTTCGTCGCCCGACGGCCGTTCCGCCCTCGAAACCAGGAGCCCGCAGTGAGCACCCCCGTCAAGGTCGCCGTCACCGGCGCAGCCGGCCAGATCGGCTACAGCCTCCTCTTCCGGATCGCGAGCGGGTCGCTGCTCGGGCCGGACACCCCCGTCGAGCTGCGTCTGCTGGAGATCACTCCCGCACTCACGGCGCTCGAGGGCGTCGTGATGGAGCTCGACGACTGTGCGTTCCCGACGCTCGCGGGCGTCCAGACCGGTGATGACCCGAACCAGATCTTCGACGGCGTCAACCTGGCCCTGCTCGTCGGGGCACGACCCCGGAGCAAGGGGATGGAGCGCGGGGATCTGCTGGAGGCCAATGGCGGCATCTTCAAGCCCCAGGGGCAGGCCCTGAACGACCGCGCCGCCGACGACGTCCGCGTGCTGGTGACGGGCAATCCCGCCAACACCAACGCGTTGATCGCGATGAGCAATGCGCCCGACATCCCGAAGGAGCGGTTCTCCGCACTGACGCGGCTGGACCACAACCGGGCGCTGGCGCAGCTCGCCGCCAAGGCCGGCGTCAGTGTCAACGACCTGGCGAAGATGACGATCTGGGGCAACCACTCCGCGACCCAGTATCCGGACATCTTCCATGCCGAGGTCGGCGGCAAGAACGCGGCCGAGACCGTCGACGACCAGGACTGGTTGGAGAACGACTTCATCCCGACCGTGCAGAAGCGCGGCGCGGCGATCATCGAGGCCCGCGGTGCGTCCAGCGCCGCCAGTGCTGCGAGTGCCACCGTCGACGCGGCCCGCGACTGGCTGCGGGGTACGCCGGCCGGTGACTGGACCTCGATGGCGGTGCGCTCCGACGGCTCGTACGGCGTGCCCGAGGGGCTGATCTCGTCGTTCCCGGTGACGACCTCCGGTGGCGACTGGTCGATCGTGCAGGGCCTCGACATCAACGACTTCTCGCGCGCCCGGATCGACGCAAGCACCGCCGAGCTCGCCGAAGAGCGCGACGCCGTCCGCACCCTCAACCTCCTCGGCTGACCCTCCCCGTGTGCCTAGTTCACAAGCGAGGTGGCTTGTGAACTAGGCAAACGTGCCTTGGGCACAAGGGTTTTGCCTCGCGCACCTGCCCCGGTCGTGCGCAACCGGGGAAACTGACTCGTGACTCAGTGCAGCCGGGGTGTCACGAAGATGACCCTTCCCAACGGCTGGTTTCTCTCGTACACCTGTAGGGGAACGGGTCCAGGCGTGCGATCTGGCCCGGAAAGGGACATCGTGCGACTTAATCTCCTCGTAGCGGCAGCCGTGACAACGTCACTGGCCCTCGTCGCGCCCGCTCAGACCGCATCGGCTGGACATCCGAGAGTCACCCCCCTCACGACCGACGTTGGTGCGCCCTTCAACCTCGCGGTCTCGCCCGACGGCATCTACGTGGCCGACGGTTTCCCGGGCGTCGTCTCCCGGTTGTCCGGCGGAACCCTGACGCCAGTGGTCACCGACGCCCCCGGTACGGCCGGGGTCGACCGCCGGGGCAACTACCTCGCCTACACCACCACGGTGAGCGACCCCAAGACCGACGTGACCACCGCAGCCACCCTCAACATCAAAGGGCCCGGCGGCACCGTGGTGGCCGACACGCTCGCCTACGAGAATGCTGAGAACCCCGACCAGGTCAACACGTACGGGATCAAGAACCCCACTCAGTGCCAGCTCGACGGCCTCGGTCCCTTTGCGAAGTACAGAGGTGCCTTGGACTCCCACCCGTACGCCGTCACGGCTTGGGAGGACAAGTGGGTACTCGCCGATGCAGGAGGTAACGACCTGCTGCTCGTCGACGGGGCCGGCAACATCAGCACGTTGGCGGTCCTCCCGCCCCAGCCGGCCGTGATCACGGCTGACTTCGCGCAGAGCAACGGCCTCGACCCGAAGTGCTTTGCGGGCGTGAGCTACGGCTTCGAGCCGGTGCCGACCGACGTCGAGGTGGGCCGCAACGGCATGCTGTTCGTCACCACGCTTCCGGGCGGAGCCGAAGGCCCCGAGCTCGGTGCCCGTGGGTCGGTGTACCGGGTCAACCCGTGGACCGGTCACGTGTCGCTCGTGTCGACAGGTTTCCTCGGAGCAACCAACCTGGCGATCGGTCCGCATGGTCGGATCTACGTAGCCGAGCTGTTCGGTGGACGTATCTCCTATGTGCGGCACCACCACCCGCACGCCTTCGTCGACCTGCCGGGTGCGGTGGCGGTCGAACAAGGTCCGCGTGTGGGCGAACTGTATGCCGGCACGCTGGACCTGACATTCACCGGACCAGGTTCGATCGTGAAGGTGTGTGCAGGCTGCAACGCTCACCCGATCTGGACATCGTGACCTCGTAACCGCTGATTGCGACGATCGTCGACTGGCGGCGCCGGTACCCCCGTACCCGGCGCCGCCAGTGCGATCAGGCGTCGTTGTACGACGACCTCGCGGATCCGCCGACGCAGCTCTCGCTGCTGCCGGCGGCGCCGCATCTCCCCCGTGACCATCCGTTCCCCCTCAGGATCCGGTCTACCAGGACCGACGGACAGTCAACGGAAGTCGGCTAGGTGTGAAGACCGCCGCGATCACCACCGCCACGAGCGGTACGACGACTCCCACCACCAGCAAGTTGCTCCACGGGACGACAAACGTGGGGGCCCCGATGGTCGAGCGCAGCGTGTAGGACACGAACACCCCGAGCAGCAGTCCGATCCCACAGCCGAGCCCGCCGACCAGGAAGGCCTGGGCTGCCGCGAGCGACCGCCGGCGCCGCGGTGGCGCTCCCACGGCGGCCAGGGTGGCGAGGTCCGCCCTCCCCTCCGCGGCGGACAGGGCCACCGAGATCGCGACACCGACCAGGGTCACGAACGCAGCCGCGATACCAGCGATGATCAACAGGATCCGGCTCGGGTCGGAGGGCCCGGCGTCGATCGAGCCGTACGCATCGTGTTGCTCCACAGCCGTGAGCGCGTCGTCGATCTGGTTGGCCGTCGCCGAGCCGTCGAACGACACCAAGAACTCGGGCGCAACGGTCCCCCAGCCACGCCTGTCGACCAAGTCGGCGCTGACGAACGCTCCCGGCAAGCTACCGAAGTGGGAGGACACGTGAGCACTGACAGCCGGGAGCCGATCGATCCCGCCGCGGACTCGGAGCCGGACCTCGTTCTGCTTGGTCATGAAGCTGGACGAGACGACCAGCACCTTGCCCGCGGCCAGCTGCGCAAGCTCGTCAGCTGTCGGAGCGCGCCCGAGGGTCAGGGCCATGACGTCCGGATCCGCGACGCTGACGACCGGGGTCATGCAGCCGTTCCGGC
>JANLYC010000398.1:0-6905 GCA_031365435.1 Nocardioidaceae bacterium | reverse complement strand
CCGACCTGTCCTTCATCTCGCTGCGCCTGGTGCTGTCGGCGCTCGTCTCGGTCTCGGCCGCGGACGCCGACCTGGTGCCGATGGTCAAGCCACAGTTCGAGGTCGGTCGCGAGGCGTTGGGTGCCGGCGGCGTCGTCCGGGAGCCGGAGCGCCGGGCTGCCGCGGTCGCGTCGGTCGCGGCGGCGGCGTACGAGGAGCACGGCCTGGGTGTGGCCGGGGTCGCCGCAAGCCCGCTCCCGGGGCCGGCCGGCAACGTCGAGTACTTCCTGTGGATGCGTCGTGGCGCCGGATCGATCGACTCGGAGCGGGTGTGGTCCGTCGTCGATGCTGGTCCGGGGTGAGAGGCTAGAGCGGTGACGCACGACCTGACCCCTGCTCCACGAGCCGTTCTCCTGGTGACCCATACCGGGCGGACCGAGGCTGTCGAGGTGGCGACGGCGGTCGCCAAACGCCTGATGGACTCCGACATCGCCGTCCGACTGCTCCACAGCGAGGCCCCCGACGTACCGATTGCCGGGGCCACGATCGTCGAGGCCGGTGACGACGCGGCTCAGGGTTGCGAGCTGGCCCTGGTGATCGGTGGCGACGGGACGATTCTGCGTGCGGCGGAGCTCGTCCGTGCCACCGGCACACCGCTGCTCGGCGTCAACCTCGGGCATGTCGGCTTCCTGGCCGAAGCCGAGGGTGAGGACCTCGACAGCACCGTCGAAGCGATCATCGCGGGACGCTATTTCGTCGAGGAGCGGATGACGCTCGACGTGCGAGTCCTGCACGAGGGTGCCGAAATCGGGTCCGACTGGGCTCTCAACGAAGCGAGCGTCGAGAAGGCAGCCCGCCAGCGCATGCTCGAGGTCGTCATCGAGATCGACGATCGGCCCTTGTCACGTTGGGGCTGTGACGGGGTGGTCTTCGCGACGCCGACCGGCTCTACGGCATACGCGTTCAGCGCCGGTGGGCCTGTGGTGTGGCCCGAGGTCGAGGCTCTGCTCCTGGTGCCCATCAGCGCCCATGCGCTCTTCGCCCGCCCCTTGGTCACCTCCCCGGACTCGATCCTGGCTGTCGAGGTGCTGCCGCGTACGCGGCGCGGTGGAGTTCTCTGGTGCGACGGACGCCGATCGGTCGACCTGCCGGCGGGAGCGCGCGTCGAGGTACGCCGCGGTGCCCGGGCCGTGCGGCTCGCGCACCTGCACGAAGCTCCGTTCACGGACCGGCTGGTGGCCAAGTTCGACCTCCCGGTCACCGGGTGGCGCGGCGGGTCAGACCGGGCCACGAGGCAGAGACGCTGATGCTCGAGGAACTCACGATCCGGTCGCTCGGCGTGATCGACGACGCGACGCTCGAGCTGGGCCCCGGGTTCAACGTCGTCACTGGCGAGACCGGGGCCGGCAAGACGATGGTCGTGACCGCACTCAGCCTGCTTCTCGGCTCCCGCTCCGACGCGGGAATCGTCCGGGCCGGGGCGCGTCGGGCGCGCATCGTCGGCCGGGTGCGCGTAGACCCCGCGTCCGGAGTCGGCCGACGCGCCGAGGATGCCGGCGGCGAGCTGGATGACGACACCCTCATCCTGGCCCGCACGGTGTCGGCCGAGGGTCGCTCCCGAGCCCACGTCGGAGGGGCCGCCGTTCCGGTGGGAACGCTGGCAGAGCTCGCGTCCGATCTCGTGATCATCCACGGCCAGGCCGACCAGCAACGACTGCTGCTGCCCGCTCGACAGCGCGAGATGCTCGACGCGTTCGGCGGTGAGGAGCACGCCGAGCTGCTGGCGTCCTACCGCCGTACCTTCGACGCGCTCGCTGCCGTCCGCGCCGAGCTGGCCGACATCGCGACCCGGCGCCGGGAGCGAGCCCAGGAGGCCGACGCCCTGCGGTTCGGGCTCGCCGAGATCGAGGCGGCCGATCCGCAGCCGGACGAGGACGTGCAGCTGACCGAGCAAGCATCGCGGCTGGCCCATGTCGAAGGACTGAGACAGGCAGCTGAGGAGGCCCGGTTCGCGCTGAGCGGCGACGAGACCGGTCTCGACTCGCACGATGCCTTGGCTCAGGTGGCGGCGGCACGGCGCAGTCTCGAGCACGAGCGCGACCATGATCCGGGTCTGTCGGCAATCGCCGATGCGCTGGCCTCGGCGTCCTACGCGCTGACCGACGTCGCGGCCGACCTCTCGTCCTACGCCACGTCGCTCGAATCGGATCCGGCCCGGCTCCAGTGGGTGCAGGAGCGACGCGCCGTCCTCGGCGTGCTGACCCGCAAGTATGGCGACACCGTCCGCGACGTGCTCGCGTGGTCGCAGCAGGCGGCCGCCCGACTGCTGGAGCTCGAGGACGATGACACCAGGCTCGAGACGCTCCGCGCTCAGGAGGCGGAGCTCGACGCACAGCTGCAGGCCGCCGGGTCCGGGCTCACGGCTGACCGGCAGTCGCTCGGGGTCGATCTCGGTGGCCGTGTCACGGAGGAGCTCGCCGGCCTCGCGATGCCCCAGGCCGCCTTCGTCGTCGCCATCACCCCGTTGGGCGCGCCGATGCGGGAGGGCTTCGACGATGTCGCGTTCCTGTTCGCGGCCCACGCCGGTGTTGCGGCGAGACCGCTGCAGCGGGGGGCATCCGGAGGTGAGCTGTCGCGGGTCATGCTGGCCCTCGAAGTGTGTCTCGTGGGCACCCAACCCGTTCCCACGATGATCTTCGACGAGGTCGACGCAGGAGTCGGGGGCAAGGCGGCTGTCGAGATCGGCCGCCGGCTGGCGCGGCTGGCCGGCAGCGTCCAGGTCATCGTGGTCACCCATTTGCCGCAGGTGGCCGCGTTCGCCGATCAGCACTACGTCGTGGTGAAGAGTGACGACGGGAGCGTGACCACCAGCGGGGTCACCGCGCTCGACGAGGCCGGACGTCGAAGCGAGCTGTCCCGGATGCTCGCCGGGCTCGAGGACTCCGAGGCCGCACTGGCTCACGCGGACGAGCTCGTCGCCCTGGCGCGGGGCGAACGCGAGCACTGACCCGGCCTGCCTCCCGGAATCGGCCGATTCGTTTGGCAGGATTGGGCCACGATGAAACTATCCCTGCGCAAGTCCCGCACCGCGAGCGCTTCCGGAGTCAGTGGACCGGCTCGTCTGGACCGCCGTACCCGCAATATCGTCAAACGGCTGCGCCCGGGCGACGTGGCCATCATCGACCACGTCGACATCGACCGGCACGCTGCGCTGGCGCTCGTCGAGGCCGAGGTCGCGGCGGTGATCAACATCGCGCCCTCGATCTCTGGCCGGTACCCCAACCTCGGACCTGAACTGCTCATGGAGGCTGGTGTCGTGCTGGTCGACGACGTCGGTCCGGCCGTGTTCCAGGCGGTCAACGACGGCGACACGGTGCTGATCGACGGCGACACGATCTACCGCGGCGGCACTCCCATCGGAACCGGGGTCCGACATGACGCCGAGTCGGTGGCGGCGGCCATGGAGGACTCCAAGGACGGGATGGCCAGCCAGCTCGAGGCGTTCAGCGCGAACGCCATCGAGCACCTGCGCCGCGAGCGTGGCCTGCTCCTCGACGGTGAGGGCGTTCCGACGTTGAGGACCTCGATCGACGGACGCCAGGTCCTCGTGGTCCTGCGTGCGTTCGACTACGCGGCGGACCTGCGCTCCCTGCGGACGTTCATTCGCGAGAACGCCCCCGTGCTCGTCGGCGTGGACGCCGGCGCCGACGCGTTGATAGAGGCTGGTTACCGTCCCGCCCTGATCGTGACGGATGCCGACGAGATCACCGACAAGGCGCTGCGCTGCGGGGCCGAGGTCGTGGTCCACGCAGGCGCCGACGGACGCGTCCGCGGTGGGGAGCGCGTCGAACGGCTGGGCATCCAGCATGTGACGTTCCAGGCCGGCGTCACCGCCGAGGACGCGGCGATCCTGCTCGCCCACTTTCACCGGGCCAACCTGATCGTGATGGTCGGATCTCACGCCACGCTGGTCGAGTTCATCGACAAGGGGCGCTCCGGAATGGCCAGCTCGTTCCTCACCCGAGCGACTGTCGGATCGACGTTGGTCGATGCGAAGGCCGTCTCGCGTCTCTATCATCACCGGATCTCGTCCTGGGTCGTCCTGCTCGCGTTGCTGGTCGGGCTGGTCGCGGTGGGTGCGGCGATCGCGACCACGCCCGTTGGCCAGGAGTGGTGGGACCACCTGGTCGCGTGGTTCGACGACCTCAGCGGCTGGATCAAGGGGCTGCGCTCGTGAACAGCCTGCGACGCCTGATCTTCCCCATCCTGATCGGCTGCCTGGCCTTCGCCATCGGCATCGCGCTGGGCGGGGGGCCGCTCCAGGCCGACGAGGGCGACCAGACGAAGACCCTGCGTGCTGACAACGCCGCCCTGACCAACCAGGTGACGACGCTGCGCTCCAGTGCGGTGTTCGAACAGGCCGTCAACGAGGCGGTCGCACCCAAGCTCCTCGCAGGCAGACTGACCGGGCGCGGCGTCACTCTGCTAGCCCTCCCGGGCGTGTCCGACCAGACGGTGGCAGATACCCAACAGGCCCTCAAGCTCGCCGGTGCAGACGTGCCGGTGGTGGCGAGCCTCGCCGCGACCCTGCTCGACCCCGGAAAGAAGACGTACGTCGACAGCGTGGTGTCGAGCTCGTTGAGGGGCGCGCCCGACCTCGACAACCTCAAGGGTGAAAGCACCTACGTGCGGGCGGGTGCCCTGGTGGCACGCGCTTATGTCGGCCAGGGCAGCGACGCCAACATCGACGCCGAGGCCACCAAGATCGACGCCGAGCTGCAGGGGGCCAAGCTGGTGGCCAGTGACGGCTCGCCCATCCGTCGTGGGACCTTCGTCGTTGTCCTCGACGCCGGGGGGCACGGAGCCGACAGCTTCACCCAGGCCGAGATGGTGATTGCCCAGGACCTCATCACGGGTCTGGTCAAGGGAAGCGACGCGCTCGTCGTCGGCTCCACTCCGACCTCGTCAGAAAGCGGCGGGCTCATCTCCGAGCTGACCGCCAACCCGAGCCTGAGCGGCAAGCGCGTGTCCACGGTCAACGTCGTCAACTCCGCAGCCGGCCCGGCCGCGCTCGTGTACGCGCTGGCCGCGGCCGCTTCGGGTGCACCGGGTCATTTCGGCGTGATCGACTCCAAGGCTGTGCTGCCCCCCGGCCTCGCCGCACGGGCCGACTGAGCCGCTGCGTTGGCCAGCCACCGTGGTGCAGGCGGTGCACCGTCTCGTCGGCCGGGCGTGGCGTGGCGTCGATCCGTCGAGCATGGGTAGACTGGAACCCCGTGGAAGGGCGGAGGTTCTTCGCCGTACATCGATCCGCGGGAGAGTGAGTTGGCCGCTTCGACGCCGACCAAGCATCTGTTCGTCACCGGTGGGGTGGCATCGTCCTTGGGCAAGGGACTGACCGCGTCGTCTCTGGGCCGGTTGTTGAAGTCGCGCGGCGTACGCGTGACCATGCAGAAGCTCGACCCCTACCTCAACGTCGACCCCGGCACCATGAACCCCTTCCAGCACGGCGAGGTGTTCGTCACTAACGACGGAGCCGAGACCGATCTCGACATCGGTCACTACGAACGGTTCCTCGACGTCGACCTCGGGCAGAACGCCAACGTCACCACCGGGCAGGTCTACTCGACGGTCATCGCCAAGGAGCGGCGCGGCGACTACCTGGGCGACACGGTCCAGGTGATCCCGCACATCACCAACGAGATCAAGGAACGCATCCGGGCGATGGCCGGGCCCGACGTCGACCTCGTCATCACCGAGATCGGCGGGACCGTCGGCGACATCGAGTCGTTGCCCTTTCTCGAAGCGGCGCGTCAGGTGCGCCACGACATCGGGCGCGACAACTGCTTCTTCCTGCACGTCTCGCTCGTCCCGTACATCGGCCCGTCCGGTGAGCTGAAGACCAAGCCGACCCAGCACTCCGTGGCGGCCCTGCGTTCGATCGGTATCGCACCGGACGCCATCGTGTGCCGTGCAGACCGTGAGATCCCGACCAGCATCAAGCGCAAGATCTCCCTCATGTGCGACGTCGACGACGAGGCCGTGGTCGCGGCCGTCGACGCGCCCTCGATCTACGACATCCCCAAGGTGCTGCACGCCGAGGGGCTCGACGCGTATGTCGTCCGCCGTCTCAACCTGCCGTTCCGCGACGTCGATTGGACTCGTTGGGACCAGCTGCTCAAGCAGGTGCACCAACCCGAGGAGGAGGTCACGGTCGCGCTCGTCGGCAAGTACGTCGGCCTCCCGGACGCCTACCTGTCCGTGGCTGAGGCGTTGCGGGCCGGCGGCTTCGCCAACTCCGCCCGCGTCAACCTGCGCTGGGTCACCTCCGACGACTGCCAGACCCCCGAGGGTGCTGCGAAGCAGCTCTCGGACGTCGACGCCGTCTGTGTCCCGGGTGGCTTCGGCGTACGCGGGATCGAGGGCAAGGTCGGTGCGCTCACCTATGCCCGCACTCACCGGATCCCGACACTTGGCCTGTGTCTCGGACTGCAGTGCATGGTGATCGAGTACGCCCGCGACGTGGCCAAGCTGACCGAGGCCGGCTCGACCGAGTTCGACCCGCAGGGGGCCGAGCCGGTGATCGCCACGATGGCGGAACAGCTCGACATCGTCGACGGCGACGGCGACCTCGGCGGCACGATGCGGCTCGGCCTCTACCCGGCCGACCTGGCGCCCGGGTCGGTCGTCGCGACGACGTACGGCGCCACGCGCGTCGAGGAACGCCACCGCCACCGCTACGAGGTCAACAACAAGTTCCGCGGTGACCTCGAGGCGGCCGGCCTCGTCTTCTCCGGGCTGAGTCCCGATCGCGAGCTGGTCGAGTTCGTCGAGCTGCCCCGTGACGTGCATCCCTATTACGTGTCGACGCAGGCCCACCCCGAGCTGCGTTCGCGGCCGACGCGTCCGCACCCGTTGTTCGCTGG
>JANLYC010000396.1:0-6924 GCA_031365435.1 Nocardioidaceae bacterium | reverse complement strand
GAAATCGAAGGCATCCGCGTTTCCAACATCGGCCCACCGAGCGACGTGAGAAACTGGACCACCGCATAACGTTCGGCTTGACCCATGGCATCGTCGGCGAACATCTTCGGCATCGTCGTGTGCGGCCTCGACGGGCAGGTGACGGACGTCAACCCGGCGGCGTGCCACCTCGTCGGCTACACCCGCGATGACCTGGTGGGCCGGTCGGTGTTCCCCTTCGGCGCGGACCCGAGCGAGGTCGCCCGCATCTGTTCCGACCTGACGACCGACCCGGCGGGCAGGGCAGCCGCCGAGACCCGAATCCGGCACCGCGACGGGCGCTGGGTCGACGTCGCCTTCGAAGGCATCGTGCTGCACGATCGCGACGGAGCGCCTGACGAGCTGCTCTTCAACGCCGTCGACGTGTCGGAGCGCCGCCGCTTCGAGGCCCAGCTGGCCCACCTCGCCGAGCATGACCCCTTGACGGGTCTGGCCAACCGTCGTCGCTTCGACCACGAGCTCGAGCGCCACCTCGACCTCTGCGAGCGATACGGAGCTCGCGGTGCGCTGCTCATGATCGACCTGGACCACTTCAAGGAGGTCAACGACAGCCTCGGCCACGGCGCCGGCGACCAGCTCATCATGTCGGTTGCCGAGCTGTTGCGGATGCGGATGCGCAAGTCCGACCTGGTGTCACGCCTTGGGGGAGACGAGTTCGCGATCCTGCTGCCCGAGGCCGACCGGCTCTCCGCCGAGAACGTCGCCCGCGACATCGTCAAGATGGTCGAGGCGCGAGCAAGCTTCGCCGACGGATCCCGACCGCGCCGGATCACCGCCAGCATCGGCGTGGTCCTCATCGACCGCGGCGGGATCACGCCCAGCCAGCTGGTCTCGACTGCCGACATGACGATGTACGACGCCAAGGAGTCCGGCCGCAACCGGTACGTCGTTCTCGACCCGCTCGATGTCTCGGGTCCCACCAGCGGCACCCACCTGGCCTGGGGGTTGCGGATCGAGCAGGCCATGGACGAGGACCGGCTCGTGCTTCATGCGCAGCCGATCTACGGGGTTGCCGAGGGACGGATCGTGGGTGCCGAGCTGCTGCTCCGCATCCGCGACGAGCTCGGTGACCTGATCATGCCGGGCAGGTTCCTCTACATCGCCGAACGGCTGGGACTCGTCACGCCGCTCGACCGCTGGGTAGCCGGGCAGGCTGTCGAGCTGCTCGAGAAGCTGCGGGAGATCGATCCGAGGTTCCACATCGAGGTCAACCTGTCGGCGCACTCCATCGGCGACGCGTCGTTGGCGGGAGAGCTCGAACAACTGATCCAGGCCAGTTCGATCGATGCCGACAAGCTCGTCTTCGAGCTCACCGAGACTGCTGCCGTGGCGAACATCGACACGGCCCGGGCCTTCGCCGAACGACTCGGACGACTGGGCTGCCGGTTCGCTCTCGACGACTTCGGTGCCGGCTTCGGCTCGTTCTACTACCTCAAGCACCTCCCCTTCGACTTCGTCAAGATCGACGGCGAGTTCGTGGAGGAGAGCCCGTCCAACGTGACCGACCGGCTCATCCTCGCCTCGATCGTCGGCATCGCCCGGGGGCTCGGGAAGCGAACGATCGCGGAGTTCGTGGCCACCGAGGAGATCCTCGAGGTCTGCCTCGGACAAGGCGTCGACTACGTTCAGGGCTACCACATCGGCCACCCCGTTCCCGTCGAGGAAGTTCTCGTCTGGGCGGCGGAGGGAGCGTCCGACCGCGGCTCGGACACGCCGAGCCCGACCTCACAGGTTAAATGACATCGTTGTCGTTCGTCGCCTACGATGTGGGCAGAGGTGGGGCAAGCCGCGAGACCCCATTCCCCGAAATGTCACAGGAGTCGACCCGCATGGACGCCGCGAACGGTCTGCACACGGCCGACACGACCCCGATGGTCACCTCGGGTGAGTCAGCCCGGGCGGCAGACGACCTGTCCGAACGCGACCAGGAGATCCTGGGCTTCGAGCGACTCTGGTGGAAGTACGCCGGGGCCAAGGAGAAGGCCATCCGCGACAAGTTCGCCATGTCCGCTACGCGCTACTACCAAGTGCTCAACGCACTCATCGACCGGCCGGAGGCTCTCGCCTTCGACCCGCTGCTGACCAAGCGGCTGCGCCGGCTGAGGTCGGCCCGCCAGCGGCAGCGGTCGGCGCGCCGGCTCGGCATCGAGATCTGATGGCGCTGCCGTCGGCATTCACGATCGGCAGCGTGGCCTTCGTGGTGGCCGCCGGTGTCGGTCTCGCCGCGGTCGCCTCCAACGCCAGTGACGACGCGGTATCCCACCAGCCGGTCGCCCAGCCACCCACGACCTCGAGCACACCCGGGCCGACGAAGACGACCGGCACCACGCCCACGAAGGTGCCTCGCACCAGGCAGCACCATGAGCGACGCACGCCGGTGCCCGAGGTCTTCGTGGAGGTCTACAACAACTCCGGTGTCACGGGTCTGGCAGCCAGCCGGGCCAAAGTCCTGGAACGGGCCGGCTGGAACGTCACGGCCACCGACAACTGGTACGGCAACATCCCGGCGAACACCGTCTACTTCCCGGGGACGATGCGACCGGCGGCCAGGCAGCTGGCCAAGGTCCTGAACATCACGCGGGTGCGCCCGGCGGTGTCCCCGATGCAGTTCGACCGCCTCACGGTGATCCTCACCGCTGGGTCCTGACGGCGGCTGGGCGGTGTCCGGGCGATGATGGTTGACTGACTCGGGTGCCGATCTCGCCCACGACTCCGGCGGGTGCCGCAGCACTGGCCGCCATTACGGCCGATCCCGCCACCTGCCTGGCGGCTTTCGACTACGACGGAACCCTCGCTCCGATCGTGCCCGACCCCGCGCAGGCGCGCCCGCATCCCCGTGTCATCGCGGGGCTGGCGGGTCTGGCTGCCCATGTCGGCCTTGTCGCGGTGATCACCGGGCGCCCTGCCCAGGTGGCTGTCGACCTGGCCGAGCTGGCGGGCGCACCAGGTCTCGACTCGCTCGTGGTGGTGGGTCACTACGGCCTGGAGCGCTGGGACGCGACCACCGGGGAGCTGACAGCGGCCCCACCGCCTGCCGCACTCGACGTGCTGCGCGCTGAGCTGCCCGGGGTCCTGGCCGCCCTCGGCCTCCCTGATGCGGTGATCGAGGACAAGGGGCTGTCGGTGGCGGTGCACGTACGCCGCATGAGCGACCCCGTCACGGCGTACACGCTGATGAAGCAGCCGCTGGTGGACCTGGCCGAGCGCCATGGTCTCGCGGCCGAGCCCGGCCGAATGGTGGTCGAGCTGCGACCGCCGGGCATGGACAAGGGACGGGCCCTTCGTCGCCTGGTCGAGGAGCATGGTGCGCGTTCGGTCATGTTCACCGGTGACGATCTCGGGGACCTGGCGGCGTTCGACGAGGTAGCGCGGTTGCGGAGCGAGGGGATCGCGGGCCTGCTGGTGTGCTCGGGCTCAGACGAGGTCACCGCGCTGTCGGATCGCGCCGATCTGGTCGTGGACGGCCCAGCCGGGGTAGCGGACCTGCTCGACGCCCTGGTCGCTGCTATCGCCCCCGCCGGGGCTTGAGGTCCGGAGGCCCGACCTCACCGGAGCAGCGAACGGAAGACCTGGCGTCGTCGCGCGTGGATGGCCGCGACCTGCTCCGGCGTCGGAACCGCGTAGTGACCGTCAGCCAGGCCGGCCAGCCGCTCGAACATGTTGTGTGAGGCCCAGTCGCCGGCCCGCAGCCACGACCAACCGGCGGCAGCGAGGTAGAGCGGGATGAACGGCAGACCGAGGCAGACGACGTACTGCCACGTGTGCCGCTCCTCGTGACGGAGCAGCTCCGGCCGCTCGCGGAAGTATCCCGGGCTATGGGTGCTGATGACCACCGAGCCGATCGTGAAAGCCGACGCGGCCGGGAAGCCGAAGGCGTAGCCGCTGGCGATGAGCAGTCCGCGGTCACGGCGTTCGACGTGCGCGTGGCCCACCTGTGCTATCAGCAGCCCTACGGGTGTCGCGAGGTTGAGCCAGTTCGCGACCGAGCGCAGCCGCCACAGTTTCGACGTCACCTTTCGATCATGCCCCAAGACAGCCATCTCAGATAGCGGCCATCCATCCCCAGCTGCGAGACGACCTGGTTTAGGCTGGCGCGCAACTCATCGAGAGGGGCAGAGGGATCGGCCCGGTGAAGCCCCGGCAACCACGTCGCGCACGCTGCGCGCGCGACGAAGGTGCCAAATCCGACTCGTGGCGAGAGCCGTCGCGAGAAAGATGAGAAGGAGGCTTCATGAGCACCCTCAGCACCCCCGCCATCTCTGCGGACGCGAACCGCGTCCACCACACGAGCACCGGGATCCCGGCCTTCGGCAACGCGCGCGCCCTGGTGTGCCGGGCCTGTGGCAACGAGCAGGAGCTCGGCCCCTTCTATGCCTGCCTGGAGTGCTTCGGGCCGCTAGAGGTGGGCTACGACTTCCCGGCGCTGACGCGTGAACAGATCGCCGCCGGTCCACCCAACATCTGGCGCTATCGCGCGCTGCTCCCGGTCCGCGACGACATCGCGACGATCCCCAACACCGAGCCCGGCGGCACCCGCCTGATCAAGGCTCACAACCTGGCCCGCGAGCTCGGCCTGCGGTCGCTGTGGGTCAAGGACGACTCCGGCAACCCCACCCACTCGTTCAAGGACCGCGTGGTGGCGGTCGCCCTTGCGGCCGCTCGCGAGCTGGGCCTCAGCGTGCTGGCCTGCCCCTCGACCGGCAACCTCGCCAACGCCGTGGCGTCTGCGGCCGCCCGCGCCGGCATCAAGAGCGTCGTGTTCATCCCGGAGAACCTCGAGCGACCCAAGATCCTCACCACCGCGGTGTATGACGGCACGCTCGTCGCGGTGCGCGGCACCTACGACGACGTCAACCGGCTTGCTTCCGAGATCGCCGGGGAGGAGGCCGACTGGGCGTTCGTCAACGTCAACGTCCGGCCCTACTACGCCGAGGGGTCCAAGACGCTCGCGTACGAGGTGGCCGAGCAGCTCGGCTGGCGGCTGCCCGAGCAGGTCGTGATCCCTGTCGCGTCGGGCTCTCAGCTGACCAAGATCGACAAAGGCTTTGCCGAGCTGGGTCGGCTCGGATTGGTGGAGCCGACGCCTTACACGATCTTCGGCGCTCAGGCCGAGGGCTGCTCGCCCGTCGCCGCAGCCTTCCGAGACGGGCAGGACGTGGTGCGGCCGGTGAAGCCGGACACGATCGCGAAGTCCTTGGCGATCGGCAACCCGGCCGATGGCCCCTACGTGCTCGACGTCGCTCGGCGCACGGGCGGAGCTGTCGAGTCGGTGACCGACGAGGAGATCCGTGACGGGATCCAGCTGCTCGCGCGAACGGAAGGAGTCTTCGCCGAGACGGCCGGCGGAGTCACGGTCGCAACCCTGAAGAAGCTGGTCGAGACGGGTCGGCTCGACCCCGACCTCGAGACCGTGGTCTTCAACACCGGCGACGGTCTCAAGACCCTCGATGCGATCGCGGACCGGGTGGGACCCGCAGCCACGATCGACCCGTCGTACGCTGCCTTCAGAGCCACCGGTCTGTGAGGCCGACGAGTCCGTCCGACCATCCGTCGGCAAAGGAGCCCCGATGAGTGTCAACGTCCGAGTGCCCACCATCTTGCGCACCTACACCGGTGGTCAGTCCGAGGTCACCGCTGAAGGCGGCACGCTCCGCGAGGTGCTGGACTCCCTGGACGCCAACTATCACGGCATCAGGGGACGGATCGTCGACGAGCAGGGCGACCTACGCCGCTTCGTCAACGTCTACGTCGGCAACGACGACGTTCGTTTCCTCGAGGGGTTGGCCACGTCGGTGGCGGACGGTGCCGAGGTGTCCGTGATCCCGGCCGTCGCCGGCGGCTGACGAGCCACCGGCCCGAGCATGCTCAGCGGCAAAAAGAAGACTGGGGCGCGGTAACCGCGCCCCAGTCAAAACCTCGTCGCACCCACGAGGTGTAGTAAAGGTATCCACGCCGGGGGCCGCCTTCAAGCGACTGAGGGCAATACCACCCGAACGGGCTATCTGCCGATAGTCACGTGGTGTCTGGGCCGCAGGTCGAAAGTCACGGTCGGTCGCTCCCCGGGGACGAATCGTCACCGACGACGAGGTCCGTTTCGGCGGCGAACACGGCCGGATCCAGCCGTGGCAGACGCTGTTTCGTGGGATAAGGTCGTTTGTGCAGATCGCAACACCTGTCCCAGAAGGATCCCGGTGGAGCGTGAGTGCAGCACTAGAGGGTCCGAACCGAGGGTTCTCGAACGAACAACGGGAGTAGCAATGGTGCAGGGCACCGTGAAGTGGTTCAACGCTGACAAGGGTTACGGCTTCATCGCCGTTGACGGTCAGGATGACGTATTTGTCCACTGGTCGAAGATCCAGTCCGACGGATACAAGTCGCTCGAGGACGGCCAGGCGGTCAGCTTCGAAGTCGTCGACGGACCCAAGGGCCGCGAGGCACACGAGGTCAAGCCTGCCTGAGTCTGCTCAGGCTTCGAAACGGTCCGGTCCCCAAGGAGCCGGGCCGTTTCACATGTCCGTCTGACGCGCATCACCCTCCGGCTGGTGCCTGTCGCGCGCTTTCGCCCAGCGGTCCGGCCCGACGGGACCCGCCTTGCACTCGCCAGGGTCGAGTGCTAAAAATGGGGTTAGCACTCTCGACGTGAGAGTGACAGCGGTAGGTCCGATGAGGGCCACGCACATCTACGGGAATGGATCGTAGACGAGCGAGGCCCGTCCGTCGCGGGCGTCGTACCCACTGCTCATCCAGACCCTCAAGCGCGGGAGGACTCGCGTACATGCCCAAGATCATTGCGTTCAACGAGGAAGCCAGGCGCGGCCTCGAGCGAGGGATGAACACCCTCGCCGATGCCGTCAAGGTGACGCTCGGCCCGAAGGGTCGCAACGT